>CAJBHN010000450.1 GCA_903952805.1 uncultured Myxococcales bacterium
CCAAGCTGACGGGCCGTGCTGATGGCGCCGGGATTGTTGCGAAGCGAGATGGACGACATCTGCAAATTTTCGTCTCATCGGGCCAAAAATGGAAGCCAGATCTGGGGAACGACCGGCCATGGCGTGTCGACATCCCTGTGTCAGCGCTTAAACCCTTGAATCTTCGCGTTTGATGAACGCCAGGACGCTACGGCGAGTGTCTCGCCATGGCGCTGAACTGTCTTTGGCCGTGCTGTGGCGGGGACGTCAGCGAACGGCAGCCAGGGGGAGCCGCCTGGACTGGCGTTCTGAAGCCCACGCCTTTTGCCCTCGCATTTTGCCCCCCCGTGCGCCCCGGCCCCCTCGCCATGGATGGAGAAAAAAGGCCGCCATCGGCGCCGGCCCGGGCGACATCGGCTGTGCGAGTTCGAACACAGGGGCCTGCACGTCGACGGGGATGGCCACCCCTCGGCACCGTCGGCTTGCATCCCGCGCCGTCCCGGGCGCAGCCTTGCCCCACCAGGGGGATCCTTCCATGCACAACCGCTTCGCCTTCGGCACCACCGTCAGCCTCAGCCCCGTCGACGCCATCGCCCGCGTGACGGAAGAACTCCAGAAGGAGGGCTTCGGCGTCGTCACCGAAATCAACATGCAGGCCACGCTCAAAAAGAAGATCGACCAGGACATCCCGCCCTACGTCATCCTCGGCGCCTGCAATCCCGGCCTCGCCCACCGGGCCCTGCAGGCCGATCCCTCGATCGGTCTGTTGCTGCCCTGCAACGTCGTGGTTCGCCAAGACGACGCCGGCGTCGTCCACGTCGAATTCCTCGACCCCGGCGCGATGTTCACGCTCGTCGACCACGACGGCATCGGCGCCGTCGCCGACGAAGTGCGGGCCCGTCTGCAGCGGGTGATGGCGGCGCTGTGAGCCGTCGGCGCTGGCTCAGCCCGGGGGACCGGCGCCGGTGAGCGCCGGATCAATCGGCGAGCGTGCGCGCCGAGGGGGTCATCGAGACGCCGACGTCTGCTGCTGCTGCTGCAGCTGACGCTTGCGCCACAAGGTGGCCCGGCTCATGCCAAGGAGGGTGGCCGCGGCGCCGACGTCGCCCCCCGTCTGGGTGAGCGCGCTTTCAATGCGTTCATGCTCGCGGGCATCCACGGGCTGCTTGGGGCGTCCCCGCTGCCTGGGCACGGTGGGCCCACTGGAAGGCGCCGACGGTGTCGCCCGGCGTGTTGCCAGCGTCGCTGTCGTCGCTGTCGCCGTTCCCGGCGTCGGTCCGGTCGGCGTCGTTGTCGGCATGCCGACGGGGACGGGCACCAGCATCTCGGGGGGCAGGTCGTCTTTGTGCAACACCGGTCCGCTGCCGACGGCGAAGGCGTACTCGATGGTGTTTTTGAGCTCGCGCACATTGCCGGGGAACGACCACGACAGCAGGGCCCGCATGGCGTCGGGGTCGACACGCTCGACCTGTCGGCCACGGCGAGCGGCGCCGGCGGCGTTCAGGCGGGCCACGAAGTGCTCGACGAGCAGGGGGATGTCGGTCTTGCGTTCCCGCAGGGGCGGCAGGTAAATGGGCACCACCCGCAGCCGGTAGAGCAGGTCTTCGCGAAAGCGGCCCGCCGTGGCCTCCTGGCGGAGGGCGCGGTGGGTGGCGGACACCACCCGCACGTCGACGCTGACGGGCTTGTGGCCACCGACGCGAAAGAACGTGCGGGTCTCCAACACCCGCAAGAGCTTGGCCTGCAACTCCAGGGGCAGCTCGGCCACCTCGTCGAGAAACAAGGTGCCGCTGTCGGCCCGTTCGAAGAAGCCATGGTGGGTGGTGAGGGCCCCGGTGAAGGAGCCCTTCTCGTGGCCAAACAGCTCGCTCTCCAGCAATGACGGCGCCACGGCGGCGCAGTTGACGGCGAGAAACGGTCCCGAGGCCCGATGGCTGCTCTCGTGGACCAGGCGGGCAAACAGCTCCTTGCCGCTGCCGCTCTCGCCGCGCAGCAGGACCGTGACGTCGGTCTTGGCGACGTTCTCCACCATCTGCAGCAGGCGCCGCATGGCGGGGTCGCGGGTGAGGATCCCCGAGCGTTGCACGGTGGCGTCGATGGCGTCGTCGATGATGGGCAAGCCCATGCTGACGGGCGGGGCCTTGCCGTCGGCACCGCCCTCTGCTTGCGGTCGGGCGTCGGGCACCAGAATCTCGATACCGCCGCGGAACGTGCCGTCCTCGTCTATGAAGGCCCGCGCGGTCTTGCGCACGGCGACGGCGCTGCCGTCGTCGCGATAGAGGGTCAGCGGGGCGTCGTTCACCGTCCGCCGGTCCTTGAGGCCACAGCCCACCATGCAGGTCTGACAGCGGTTGGACTTCCGGCAGTGCTCGCCGACGACGTCTTTGGCCTGAAAGCCCAGCAGCCGCTCGGCCCCCGCCGAAAAGGCCCGCACGGTCTGGTGCTCGTCGACCACGAACATGCCGGCGTCGGGCCAGGTGGCCTCCACCGCCGCCCAGAGGGCGTCGAGGCCGACGGCGCCGGCGGGGAAAGCATCCTGGAGGCGAGGTTTCATGAAATGAATGTTTCAGATATTCATGTATCCCGCAACCTGGGGATCGGCGTGGCATCCGGATGCGGTGACAATTGTGGTTCCGCGGCGAAGGAGCCCCCGAACGGGTGGCACGGACAGTGCTCAGGAGTGGGCGTAGCCAGACGCCGATTCTGTCGACCAGCACCTTGAGGCCCGCATGTCGCTCACCATTTTGCTCGCGATCAGCTTGTCTCTGCTCATCGGCGTCAGTCTCGGGCTGCTGGGAGGCGGCGGCTCCATCCTCACGGTACCGATCATGATTTACGCCCTCGGCGTGGGTGAGAAGAGCGCCATCGCCAGCTCGTTGCTGGTGGTGGGCGCCACCAGCGCCGTCGCCGCCATCGCCCACGCCCGCGCCGGCAACGTCGTGTGGCGGGTGGCCCTCATCTTTGCCGGCGCCGGCATGGTGGGGGCGTTTCTGGGCGGCAAGGTGGCGAAGTTCCTGCCGGCCTCGCTGCTGCTCGTCATCTTCGCCGTCATCATGTTCGCCACCGCCTTCTTCATGTGGCGCGGTCGCAAGGCGACGCCCGGTGTGCCCGCGGCCATCGCCAAGCCCCTGCCCATCCCGACCATCTTGCTTGAGGGGCTTGTCGTCGGTCTGGTCACCGGCCTCGTTGGTGCCGGCGGCGGCTTCCTGGTGGTGCCTGCCCTGGCCCTGCTCGGTGGTCTGCCCATGCAGAAGGCCGTGGGCTCGTCCCTCGTCGTCATCGCCCTGAAGAGCTTCGCGGGGTTCGCCGGCTACGCCAGCCACGTCACCATCGATTGGGAGCTCACCGGTATTGTCACCGCCGCCGCCGTGGTCGGCAGCTTCGGCGGCGCTGCCCTGGCCAAGAAGGTTCCCCAGGAGCAGCTGCGCAAGGGCTTCGCCGTCTTCGTCCTCGTCATGGCTGTTTTCCTCCTCGGCAAGCAGCTGCAGGCCTTCGTCAACCAGCCTGCGGCAACCCCTGAGACCGCCACCGAACACAGCACCGAACACACGTCGGCGCAGCCCTCGTCGACGTCCATGACGGCGATGACGGCGATGACGGCGATGACGGCGATGACGGCGGCGGCCGATGGTGCCGCTGTGCCCATGGTGCTGCCCGACCCAGCGACCATCCCCACCGGGCCTGCTGGCGACGCCATCCGCCGGGGCCGCCTCCTCGCTGAGCAGACCAGCCAGCTGGTGCCCGACCACAGCGGCAGCGACCTCGCCTGCAAGAACTGCCACCTCGCAGCACCTGGTCACGGCCCCGGCACCGTCGCCCTCGCTGGACCCTGGGTGGGCATCGAGCAGCGCTTTCCCCAGTACCGGGCCCGCAGCGGCAAGGACGACACCCTCGAGGATCGCATCAACGACTGCTTCGAGCGCAGCCTCAATGGCTCCCGCCTCACCACCGGCGATGAGCGCCTGACGGACCTCGTGGCCTACATGACGTTTCTGGGGACAGCACTGCCGGCGAAGTCGAAGTCCGTCGAAGGCATGGGCATGCCCAAACTGGAGGTGGCCCGCGCCGCCAACACCGTCGCCGGCCACGCGGTCTACGACGTCAAATGCCTGGCCTGTCACGGCGTCGGCGGCGCTGGCGTCGTCGCCAATGGCGTCACGGTCTTTCCGCCCTTGAGTGGGACCCGCACCTTCAACATCGCCGCCGGCATGGCCCGACAGCAGACGGCGGCGGGCTTCATCCACACCCACATGCCCCTCGGCCAGGGCAAGACCCTCAGCACCGACGAGGCCTGGGACGTCGCTGGCTACGTCGCCCAGCTCGACCGGCCGGACTTCGCCAACAAGAGCCGGGACTGGCCACAGGGCCACAAGCCGGTGGACGCCCGCTACTGATCCGCACGCCGCTCCTTGTCATGTCGACGTCGGAGACCTCCATGCACTCGTCCACCACGCGCCCATCGTCACTGCTGGTCAACGCCATCGCCGTCGTCATCGCTGTCATCGCCGTCGGCGCAGTCGGCGCTGCGAGCCCGGCCCGGGCCGCCGATTGGGCGATGCTGTCGGGGACCGAAGAAGGTCGACCCGATGGCATCGCCCCCTGGGGCTTTGCCCAACTCCTCCTTGAATCCCAGCCGTGGTCGACGCCGGTGACGGGCCTGCAGGCCCCACCACTGCAGAAGTTCAACGGTTCGCTGGTGGCCGCCGAACTCCCGGAATCCTTCGACCTCAGTGTCCGGCGCGCACGGCTCGGCCTGCGCGGCAGCGTCCCCGGCACCGACCAACGCCTGGTCTTCATCGCCGCCGTCGAGGCCGGCGAAAACGGCCTCACCCGCGATCGAGGCATGGTGCTGGTGGATGCGTCGGTGACGGCGTCGGTGTTTCCCGGTCTGCGCCTGCGCGTTGGCCAGTTCAAGCTGCCCACCGCCGACGAAGCCATGGAAAACAATCCGTCGGCAGCGTCGTTCACCCGCTTTTCGCCGTTTGTCTCGGCGCTGCTCATCGAGCAGGACGTCGTCGAAGGCGCCATCGTCGGCCCCGCCCTGTCTCTCCGCGACGTCGGCATCGAAGCCTTTGATGCTCTGCCCCTGTGGCAGGGCGAGCAGGGGGCCCTCGACCTGGGCTTCGCCGCCATGGCCTCCCTGGGCCGACCATCCCATGCCTTTGACTCCATCGACGACGTCAACGCCCAACTGGTCCACGTGGTGTCGTCGGGGCCGGACCTCACGGGCCGTCTGCAGCTCTCGTGGCTGCTCGACCCCAAGCAGCGTCATCGCGGCAACCGCGATGAAGTGAGCGTGTGGCTGTGGCGCCAACAGGGCGCGCGTCTGGTGCCCGGCCTCGATGATCCAACGACGACGTCAGCGGTGGCCCGCGTTCGCCAGGGGGCGGGCGGGCAGGTGCGGCTGGCCGGGGTGCGGGTGCGCGCTGAAGTCGCCGCCGCCGAAGGGGCCGTCCTCGCCCAGGGGGCCTTTGTTGGTCAGCCGGCGGTCGTCCTCCCCGACGGCGTGGCCCATGGTGGCTCGCTGGACGTGTCGGTGGCGCGGCTGGGCAGCCTGGCGCTCGATCCCTTCACCATCGACGTCGGCGCCGACTGGTTGGCCCGCAACCCCGACGATCCTGCCGCCTCTCGTTTTCTGCAGAGCGTGACCGTCGGGACCCAGCTCACGTTCAACAAGACGTTCCGGCTCTTGCTCAACGCCGAACTCCGTCGCCTCGAGGTGGGTGCCGAAGCACCTCCCGACGCCGCGCTCATTGCCTCGGGTTTGTCCCCCGTCCTGTCGACCCAGCTCAACCTCGTTTTCTGAATGTCTTCTGACTGTCTTCTGAATGTCTTCTGAACGTCTTGTGACCGCCGACCTTTTTGTTGCCCACCATTTCTGGAGATCCACGTGAACTGGACCGCCTTTACGCCCACCGCTGCCCTCGTCGGTGGCGCCCTGATCGGGCTTGCCGTTTCTCTGTTCTTCGTGTTGACCGGCCGCGTCGCGGGCATCAGCGGCATCGTTGGCGGGCTCTTGAGCCCCAAGCCCGGCGACTTCGCCTGGCGTCTGGCGTTTGTGGCCGGCCTGCTCGTCGTCGGCGTCGTGGCGGCGGTGGTGGCCCCCGAGATGGTGACCGCGTCGGCCACCCGCGGACCGGTGGCGATGGCCATCGCTGGCGTCGTCGTCGGCTACGGCACCCGTCTCGGCAATGGCTGCACGAGCGGCCACGGTGTCTGCGGCATCTCACGCTTGTCGATTCGGTCTCTCGTGGCCACTGGCACCTTCATGGCCACCGGCATCCTGACGGTGACCATCGTTCGTCTCGCCTTTGGCGGTGCGCTGTGAAGAACCTGATGAACCTGGCCAACACCACCACGCGCGATCGCGTCTTCGTCGTCGGCACCGGCGTCACCGGCATCCTCTTTGGGGTGGGCCTGGTTTTGTCGGGCATGACCAAACCCGACAAGGTCATTGGCTTTCTCGACATGTTTGGCGGCGCCTGGGATCCAAGCCTCGGCCTTGTCATGGTCGGCGCCATCGCCGTGCACGCCGTGCTGTTTCGGGTGATTCTGCGCCGCCAGTCGCCGCTGCTCGACGCCAAGTTCCATGTGCCGACCCGCACCGACATCGACTCCCGTCTGGTGGCCGGTGCCGCCCTCTTCGGCATCGGCTGGGGGCTCGGTGGGGTCTGCCCGGGGCCTGGGCTCATCGGCGCCACGTCGTTGGCAAGCACCTTGCTTTTGTTTGTCGGTGGTCTGGTGGCCGGCATGGCCCTGTTTCAGGTCACCAACAAGGCCTGAGGCGTCGACCAACTTCTTCGGCGCCAGCCGAAGAAGCATCAGAACTTCTTCGGCGCCAGCCGAAGAAGCATCAGAACTTCTTCGGCGCCAGCCGAAGAAGCATCAGAACTTCTTCGGCGCCAGCCGAGGAAGCATCAGAACTTCTTCGGCGCCAGCCGAAGAAGCATCAGAACCTCTGTTGACTCTTCCATCTGACGGTTTCCGGAGTTCCCATGCGCTTTCTTGTCCCTCTCGACGTTCGTGGCTGCGCCCAGGTCGTCATCGAGCGCGCCCTGTGGTTGGCGCGCCTGGCACCCCAGGCCCGCATCGACCTCATGATCGTCATGCCCGCCACGCCCACGGCGGGCCACAAGACCCTGCAGGTGGGCGGCCGGACACTGACCTTCAGCGACGCCCTCGACGAGGAGACCCTCGCCCTGCTGCGCGGCTACGCCATCCTCGTCGACACCAACGGCGCCCTCGGCGACATCATCGTCCGCACGGGCTCCGTCGCCGACGTCATCATCACCGAGTGCCACACCCGCCGACCAGACATGGTCATCATGGGCAGCCACGCCCGGGTGGGCATTGCCCGCGCGGTGTTTGGGTCCGTCGCCGAGACCGTGCTGCGGCACGCGGGCTGCCCGGTCCTCATCGAGCCCGCCGGCAAGGGCCTCGCCGAACACCCCGCCGAGGTCACCATCCAAGCTGAGGCCGAAGCCTCGGGCTGAATGTCAGCTTGAGCCCAGCACCACCCACCGGAGTCTCCCATGAAGAACCACATTTTTGCCCTTGTCGTCGCCATTGCCGCTGTGGGCGTCGGCGGCTGTGTTGCTGACGCGCCAGCTTCGGCAGCGCCGCGGTCATCGTCGTCGCCGGCCTCTGCCAGGCCTGCCCTGACGGCGGAGTTGTTGAAGAGGGCCGTCGTCGTCGATGTGCGCAGTGCGGGAGAGCACGCCTCGGGCCATCTGCAGGGGGACCACAACATCCCCGTCGATGACGTCGAGCAGCGCCTCGCCGAGTTCGACGCCCTCACCAAGGGCGACAAGACCGCGCCCATCGTCGTCTACTGCGCCAGCGGCCGTCGTTCAGCGCGCAGCAAGGGTCTCTTGGAGAAGGCCGGCTACACGAGCGTCATCGATGCTGGCGGCTACTCCAGCGTCGCCGACCGCTTCCCCGAGCTCCGGGCCCAGCAGGATCCTGTTTCTGGAAATACCACGAAACACTGAAACGCGTCTCATAAAAGATGTTTCCTGAAACATGAGAACTGCAGGGTGGAATGACCGCGTTGGGATGCGACCGGGTTTTTGGCACAGCCTGCGCACTGATGAATGGCACCGACCACGAAGACACGAAGACACTCCCGGAGGACGCCATGTTGTTTCGCCAGATGTTTGAACCCGAGACCTCCACCTACACCTACCTGCTCGCCGACGAGCAGACCCGGGAAGCGGTCCTCATCGACCCCGTCCGCGAGACCATCGACCGCGACGTGCAGGTCCTTGAAGACCTCGGCCTCAAGCTGACCCATGTCCTCGAGACCCACGTCCACGCCGACCACGTCACCAGTGCCGGGCTGCTGCGGGAGCGCTTCGGCGCCAAGACCTGCGTCAGCAAGGACGGCGGCGCCCCCTGTGCCGATGTCCTCGTCAAAGACGGCGACACCATCCGCTTTGGCAAGCACGTTCTCGAAGCCCGCCAGACCCCGGGCCACACCAACGGCTGCGTCACCTACGTCGAGCCCGAGAACAAGATGGCCTTCACCGGCGACGCCCTGCTCATCCGCGGCTGTGGTCGCACGGACTTCCAGCAGGGGGACAGCCGCAAGCTGTACCGCTCGGTCCACGACAAGATCTTCACCCTCCCCGACGAGACCTTCATCTACCCCGGCCACGACTACAAAGGCCGCACGGTCTCCACCGTCGGCGAGGAGAAGGCCTTGAACCCCCGCCTGGGCGGCGACAAGACCGAGGACCAGTTCACCGAGATCATGGCCAACCTGAAGCTCGCCTACCCAAAGAAGATCGACGAGGCCGTGCCCGCCAACCTCAAGTGCGGTCTCCCCGAGGGGCGCGTGCTCCAGGAAGCCCGCGACGTCGTCTGGGCCCCCATGAAGCGCTCCGCCACGGGCGTCCCCGAGGTGACGATGGCCTGGGTGAAGGAGACGATGAAGCGCGGCGACTACCGCATCATCGACGTCCGTGAGGCTGACGAACTCGTGTCCGAGCTGCGGGCCATCCCCGGCGCCGAGCACGTGCCCCTGGCCACCGTCGGCAAGGCTGCCCATGCCTGGGACAAGAAGGCCCACCTCGTCGTCGTCTGCCGCTCTGGCGGTCGCAGCGGTCGGGCGGCCCTCGAGCTTGAGAGTCTGGGCTTCCACAATGTGGTCTCGATGGCCGGCGGCATGCTGGTCTGGGACGGCCCCCGCACCTGAGACCGACTGTCCGCGTGGCCGAATGAACCGGCCTCGCTGAAGCAAAGCGCTCGTCGTCATGTGTGCACCGGCACTGTGACGGCGAGCGCGGTCGTTGATGGTGGTGCCTCCGGTCATGGGTACGCCGCTCCAGCCCGTTGGTGCGACCCAGCACATTGATAGTGATGCATTTTGCGGGCGTCGAAGCATCTGCTTCAGCACATGTGCTCGGCGATTGTGCAGGCGTCTGCATCCCAAAGCGCTGGTCGAGCATCCGACGCCGCGGACGCGCTGCGTGCGAGCATGAACCCGAATCACATGACATCGCTACACCATGGAGTCTCTATGCGTTTCGTCGGTCTCGTGGCCTCCATGGCGCTTGTTTCAGGGGTTTCTGTCGTCGGTGGCTGCGACGGCGGTCAAGACGACGGCGGTGAGGGCGAAGGCGAAGGCGAAGGCGAAGGCGAAGGCGAGGGCGAGGGCGGCGGCGAAACCATTGTCGACATCGTGGTGGGCAGCGACGACTTCGACACCCTTGAAGCCGCGCTGACCGCCGCCGAACTCACCGACCTTCTCAGCGGTGAAGGCCCCTTCACGGTGTTTGCCCCGACCGATGCGGCGTTCGACCTGTTGCCCGCAGGTGTCGTCGACAGCCTGCTGGCCGACCCCACCGGCGCCTTGTCCGATGTGTTGCGCTACCACGTCGTCCCCGGCGCCGTCGACGCGGCCACGGTGGTCGGCCTCGCCTCGGCCACCACGGCCAACGGTGAGCTCGACATCCAGCTTGTCGGCCCCACCGTCGTGCTCGACGGCCGCGTGCAGGTGACCACCACCGACATCGCCGCCAGCAACGGCATCATCCACATCATCGACGCCGTCCTCGTGCCCGGTGAGTTCCCCGGCAGCATCGCGGATGCTGTGGCCGCCTCGCCGCGCTTCTCGACGTTGTTGGCCGCCGTTGGCGCTGCCGATCCTGCCGTTTTCACCGCCCTGGGTGGTGATGGCCCACTGACCCTGTTTGCGCCCCCCAACACAGCGTTTAAGGAATTGCCCGCTGGCACCCTCGACAGCTTGTTGCTCGCCGAGAATCAGGACCGGCTCACCAAGATCCTGCTGTTCCATGCCCTGGGCAGCGAGGTTCCCGCCGCTGCGGTCACCGACGGGGCGGTGCTCGAATCGCTGTCCGGCGACGACCTCACCTTCGCCATCGGTCCCGGGATCTCCGTGAACGACAACAACATTCAGGCGTTCGACATCACGGCGGACAACGGCGTCATCCACGTCGTCGCCAACGTGCTGTTCCCCCCCACCTGAGCAAAACCACCAGCGGTCAAACGAAACGAGCCTGACGCGATGTCAGGCTCGTTTTGTCTACCCTGTCTTCGATGCGGTCAGACGCGCGGGCTGCCACCGGCGTTGGTCGCTGGCGCCTGCACCATCGGGTCGTCGACGCCGTCGCAGAAAGCCACGAGGTCGCCGCTGCGCAATCGTCGGCGAAGACAAAGCCGTCGTCGAATCGTCGTTTCCGATCGAGGCGCCGCCGTCGTCGACGGAGCTCTCGGTGCGCACCGACAAGATGACGCTGATGTTCCGCAAGTATTGGTTTGACGAGCTGCGGCCAAACACATCGTTGCCGGTGCTGGGCGCGCAGGCGGCTCGTCGGCGCGAAGAAAGCGGTGCAGGTCGTGCGGTCGCTTCCCGTGCCGGTGCCGCCATCGACCGCGGTCGAGTTCAGTCGTCCCGGCCAGGCGGTGCGTCGGGGCGCAGCCGGCGCAGGGCCTCGGGCACCAGGCGGTCGACAGCGTCGTTGATGAAATCCCGACGTCGGTGCAGGCCCACGCCGGCAACGATGACGACGATGCCGAGTGACACGATCACGAAAGGGAACACCATGGAGTCCTCAAAGACCCGGTGGGCCAGGTGGACGAGCCAGGCAGCTATGGACAGGCCGCCGACGGCGGTGAGCAACCGTGAGCGCACCAGCACGCCGAGGGTCACGACGACGATGTGCCACAGGGCATAGAGCACGAGCGCCCCCTCGAGGTCCTCTCGGGTCAAGGCCGTGAAGCTGCCGATGGCGAGGACGCCGCTGCCAACCACCAGGGCGAAGGTCCCCGTCGTCGGCCAGGCCCGCACCCGCAGCAGGCCGAACACCTGCAGCATGAGGCCGAGGCCGACGGACAACATCACACGGTCTTCCCAGGAGCGAACGAGGGCCCACCCGCACACAGCGACGACCCCGACGGCGGCCGCCAGGCTGAAGGCCCGACGCTGCCACAGGGCCCCCAGCGACAGCAGCCCGAGCTGGATGGCCATGAACACGAACTTGGTACCCAGGCTGTCGCTGCTCACCGACAGCAGGCCTCCCTGAAACGCGATGACGCCAAAGACCTCGAGCCAATAGTTCAAGTCGGCGCGCTGTCGACGTCGCAGGCCGAACGCGGCACCAAGGATGAGCAGGCCGACGACGACGGAGACCAGGCCCCGGTCGGCCCGGTCGGGGGAGTCGATGAGCAGGGGAGCCGCGTCCATCGACATGAACCACGCCGTCAGGGCGATCGGCAGGGCCACGAAGGAAAACGGCACCAGTCGCCAGGCGATGGCGCCGACGACCATGGTGGTGACCTCGATGGCGAACCAGCCCCCCTTCACCCAATGAAAGAACCCCTGGTAGGCGCCGGGGTCCACATCGGGCCACAGACCCACCGTGCGTTCGAAGCCGTAGACGGCCGCCGGCGTCATCGACACGGCCGCCGCCACCAGCAGGCCGCCGAGAATCTTGAGGTCGGCGCTGTGCCACAGTCGGGTACCGACGAGGCCAAACATCAGGCCATAGAAGCCGGCGATGGCGACAATGCCGGGGCCGCCCCAGGCCTCGATGCCGAGGGTGGCAAACCAGCCCAAGGCTCCCATGATGAGCAGGGTGCCCGCGTACCAGGCCACATGGACAAGGTCGAAGGCTGCAGCGACGGGCTTGAGCGCATTGACGGTGACGCGCCCCGTCGACGGCGACACCCGGACAGAAGCGCCGTCGGCCCGCCGCTGCTTGAGGCCATGCCACAGGGGGTCGAGCTGCTCATTGGTGATGAGGCCGGTGTCTGCGGCCCATTGGAGATCGGCGCGGGAGATGTCCATTGCCCGATGGTGCATCATCTGCGGGCGCGGTTGGTCACAGCTCCATCACCAGCCATCCAGAGGCGAAAAATTCGACCAGCCAAGACCGCACGTCGGCGTGGTGTCCAAAGCGTCGCGCTCATGCAGCAGGCCCACGCTCTTGACGGCTGCGATCGCCAACCGCAGCGATCGCGTCGTCGCGCTGGTCGACGACCGCACCGTCACCGACGGGTCGCCCGATCGCTGACTTTCGTCGTCAACGGCCGATGTTGAAGGGCGAGAAGTTCGTGTTCGTGTCGTAGTAGTCTTCGTGCTCGTGCTTCTTCAAGAAGGCGACGAGCTTGTACGTCACGGGCGTCATCAACACCTCCCACGCGCACTTGAGCAGGTAGTTGGCGATCATGACCTTGACGACGAGGGCGTCGGGCCACACGCCGTAAAACGCCAGCGGATAGAAGATCAGCGAATCCGTCAGCTCGCCCACCATCGTCGAGCCGATGGTCCGCGCCCACAGGTACTTGCCCTTCGTGAACACCTTCATCTTCGCGAGCACGAAGCTGTTGGCAAACTCGCCGCACGAATAGGCGAGCAACGCCGCAAACACGATGCGGGGCGTGTTGCCAAACACCGCCTCGAGGCTCGCCTGACCCGCGTAGCCCGGCGCCGGCGGCAGGTTGACGACGACAAACGACATGAACGCCGAAAAGACGATCGCACCGAAGCCCGCCCACACCACGCGTCGTGAACGCGCGTAGCCGTACACCTCGGTGAGCACGTCGCCGAACACGTACGACAGCGGAAAGAACAAGATGCCCGCGCCAAAGGTCGTGCTGCCGAGGATCGGCAGGTTGAACGCGGCGATCTTCGCGGGCCCGATCAGGTTGCTGCACAACAACAACGTCACGAACGTGACCATCACGAAGTCGTAATACTTGTACTGCCGCTGCCCGTTCGAAGCAGTCGTCGTCGTCGTCGTCGGCAGCGCGTTCGTTGTCGTCATGGTGCCTTCTTCGTCGTGGATGCGCGTTCGTCAATCCTCGCCCGCGTCGCCAACACCAGCGAGCCCTTGCCTTGTTCCAACTCCACCCGACGAATCTGCGGACACCCCGCCTCGGCCAACCACGCCTGCACCTGCTCGGGCTTCTGCAGCGCGGTGCCGACCTCGACCAACAGCGTCAACAAGAATGATGACGTGTATTTCGTCGGATGTGTTGCGTCGTGGAAATACTCGTGAATCACGAGCAATCCACCAGGATTCAGCGCCGCTGCCGCCCGCTCGATAATCCCCTTCGCCTGCGCCTCGGTCTGGTTGTGCAGCACTGACAACAACAGCACGACGTCGAAGTCGCCGCCGTCGCTGGCGCGGCCGAAGTCGTCGGTGACCGCGTCACCGACCCGCAACGACATGCGTTCGGTCAACCCATGCTGCTCAATCACCCGCGGCGTGTGCGCCAGGCTGTCTTCAAAGTCGAAGACCGTGGCCGACAGCTGCGGATACCGCTGGCAAAACGCCGCCGCATGCCGGCCGTGGGAACCACCGATGTCGAGGAGCTGGCGGGCGTCGGGCGGCACCGGCACGTTCGCCAGCAGCTCCGCCGACAACGATTGCGCGAACGCCTCCATATAGTGCGAAAACATCGCCCCCATCTCGGGCCGGCGCCGCATCTGCGCCCACATGGATTCCGTCGGCCCGCCGGCCTTGATGGCGTCGGTCAGCCCCAACATGAGCCGCGCCGCCTCGGCATTCCACAACAGCCCGGGCGTGAAGTCGGCCACAGCGGCTGGCGTGAAGTTCTCCTCGATGAACAGCGAGTTATGGTAGCGCCCATCGCCGTCGACCCAGATCAATTCGTGGCTTTGCAGGGTATGAAGAAGCGCCACCATCCCCTGCAGACTGGTGTTCAGAGAATGCGCCACCTCCGACGCTGCCGCTGGCGTGGCATGCAGGAAATGAAACACCCCCAGCTCCGCCGCCGACGTCATCGCCGCGCTCTTCATCATCGGCAGATACGCCGGCAGCATGGGCAGCTCGCCGGGCGTTCCGTTGTCGCCGGCGTATTGGTTGGGCAGCGCGCTGTTGGGCATGGTGTGTCTCATCACGAAGAGACGTCGGCGGGTAGGAGGAACAGATCATCTTTTGGCCTCGGCCCTGTTCTTCCTATCCGCCGACAGCATCGCTCAGGTGCAACTGGGGGCAGGTTCCTGGTGTTCACACGGAGGGCCTGATGGGCGCGGCAGGCGACCATGTCGCGGCTCTCGCGCTACCCTCCGGGCGGTGCTTCGAGGTGCCCTGGGGCGGGGCAATCTCCACGGTCACCTCGTCTGATGCCCACCCAAACCATCGGGCGCGGATGGCCACCGTTTTGCGGGCTCCCTGGCGACATACGGGCCCAGGTCCACCGTGAACCAGCCGCCGTGGGCGGTGCGCGCAGGACCTCTGCCATGCGGCGACTCGCCTCTACCGCTTCGCGCCCGAGTCGATAAGCGCGCGCTGCTGCACAAGCAGTTCATCGAGATTCGATCTCGCCACGACGACGAGATCATTGACGGCAATTTCGCGAAGCCGAATGCGATAGGCCGCACGTGTCTCGCCGGCCAGCCGACGCCGATCGACCTGGCGCCCCGGTCTCGGTGGCAGGAATCGTGGAAACGCGCGAGCGATTTCACCAGCAACGGCGGACGAAGCGCCCAGGTCCCGCGCCAGTTTCCGTACCGATCGTCGACGGTGTGTGAACAAGTAGGCCGCGATGCCGACTTGGGCGATCCAGAGGACAAACATCGGCGCCAACCCGACCGCGGGGAATTGACGAGCAACCCAGGGCAGCAGCCATGGAGCGCTCCAAGCAAGGAACCAGCAATAAACAGCAACGGGCCCTCCCGACATCTTCATCCACTCATCAGCGCAGACGCCAAGCATGTCATCGTCAAGCAGGTCAGTACGATCGAGCTCCGTGCGTGGCCTCTGTGTGGCTACGAGCGCGCCTGGAGCAACTGATTCATGTGGGCCGCTAGAACCGCTCATCTCTACCCTTCGCAAAAGAACGTTGCCAGCTACGGCTCTTGGACCTGCTGCGGTGATCGACATCCGCGGACGTTGGCGCACCTGCTTTTTTGGCGGCAGCATCGCTCAGGTGCAACTGGGGGCAGGTTCTGGTGTCGACACACGAAGGGCTTGATGGGCATGGTGACCATGTCGCGGCTCTCGCGCTCGCCGGCAGGCACGGTGCTTCGGCCGTCATCGAGGCGGGGCAATCTCCACGGTCACCTCATCGGATTCCCAGGTGAACCAGCGGGCGCGGATGGCGACGGTTTTGTGGGCGTTGGGCTCTTTGGCGACGTACGGGCCCAGGTCCACCGTGAACCAGCCGCCGTGGGCGGATGGGGAAATCGCCTCGCCCGGCAGCGGTGGGCGCGTCGGTTCCGGAGGGTTGGGCCAGCGCCGTGGCTCGCGGAAGGCCTCCTGGCCGTGGCGCATCACGTTGGCTGGCCGAAGCACCAGGGGGGCATCCTGGGGCCGCGCGAGGTCCCGCACGACCAGCTCGATGTGCTCGTCGGATTGGCCGAGCCGGCCGGCCGCGGGTAGGAGGAACAGATCATCTTTTGGCCTCGGCCCGCCGTACAGCCGTTTTCGGGGGGCTGGCGGGGCCTCGGACGCCCCTGGAGGCCGTGAAACGGGACCGCCGGGCAGACGCCTCAGTCGTTTCGAGGGGTTCCCCGCTGAAGGATGTGATGCCGAAGGACCGGAGGCCCGTTGTCAGTGGGACGCTGAAGGCCATCTCAGCGTGGCCGACGAAGGGCGGGCCCGTCTGCAGCGGGTGATGGCGGCGCTGAGAGCCGACGGCGTTGTACCGGTCATGCGAGCCCCCGGCAGCGAACTCGACGAACGTCGCCGTCAGGCGTCCAGGCCCCACGGTCTCGCCGTCCCAGGTCCCACTCGCTTCGCTCGAGGTCGACGCCACAGCGCCAAGAGCCCAACGAGCGGCAGATTCCAGCCGGCCTCGTTGGATTGGCATCCCAGCTGCTCAGCAATCGATTCGCGGCAGGCGCCCCTGTCGGCGACCGATACACCGCAACTCTCGGCGATATCGGTCGTCGCGTAGCTCACACCATCATCGCCACACACGGTTGCCCCGGAGGGGATCCCGAAATTCGTCGAGCACCGTTCATCATCGGTGGTGCAGCATTCAACCACGCAGTCTGGGTCAGCATTCAGGCATTCACCGGCGTAGCTTGGCTGTATCCGTGTCAGCTCAGCAACGGTGAGTCCGTTGGTATCGGCCCACGCTCGGATCTCGAGCATGTGCTGCATGTTGGGAAGCCTGGCGAGGTTTTCCGATGCCTGGATCGCCTCTGCCAAGCGGATATGCCCGTCTTCGATCAGCAGATGTCCGACGGCGCAGAGCTGCCCACCCTCGTCAATGAAGATGGGCGTGGCCTTGGCGAGGTGCAGATTGATGGGGAACTGCGCAGCATCCCGATAGGCTCGCAGGACCTGAATATGCTTGGCCCTCGCTCGCTGCGCCGAAGCCGGGATGCCGTCGGTGTTGGCCGCTGCCAACTCCGCCAGCACGACGTCAAAGTGAGTTTTGAGGCGCAGCTCCTCCCGATTGGTTGAAGGCAGTGATGCGAGAAGCGCGAATGCTGAGATGAGGAGCATGGATCCCTTATACGTTGACGTCACGAGGGCTGAAGGGTGACGGCCGCTGAAGGCATTTCAGCGTCGCCGACGAAGCGCGGGCCCGTCTGCAGCGGGTGATGGCGGCGCTGTGAGCCGTCGGCGCTGGCTCAGCCCGGGGCATTGGCGCAGGTGAGCGCCGGATCGATCGGCGAGCTTGCGCACGCGACTTCGGCGCCGTCCTCCGATTCCGAGCCCTCCTGTCCGGGAGGAAATCACTGAATGCAAACCGAGTTTGTCTCAAAGTTGTTGGCAGGTTCCGAGTGTCCGGAGCAGCGTCGGAGTTGGCCTTGCGTGCGTCGATGGATTCGCGCACGACTGCATAGTGGCCTTCGTGAGCCCTTCAGATCCAATGGCTGTGGTGAAAGTGAAGCGCTTCTCGCTCGTCAACAGCGGCACTCGTTACATTGTCTCGGAGGAGTCTGGAGTCCGAACGCTCGACGAGTATGCATCGACCGGCACTCGAATCGCGGCCTTCTTCCAAAATGAGTCGGGCACAGCGAATGACCGATTTTGGCTTGTCTTCCGTTCTCTGACTTCGGGTCAACCGTTGCGAGCTTGGTACTCTCAAGACGGTGGGGCGAGCTGGACGCAGGACACTTCATTTTCGGCCGAGAGCCAAGTAGGGCCGTCATTTGCGCAGATCGCGTTCACCGACCAGCCCTATGTTGTCTACGCTCGCTAGCTAGGGCCGGATCATCCAATCATCGAGGTTGCTATGCGTATCGGCCTTTCTCTCCTTACCCTTTGTGCCGTCTGCTCGTGTAGCGGCCAGCGAAACCCTTTGCCGTCAGCTGGAGCGCCCGTCAGTGATGCTGCATGTTCCAGCAACATTGACCTCTGGGGCACGCCGGGCGTTGTCATCTTCGGCTCAGTGACCTCGATTGAGCCGCGAACTGACCCGTTGGTGTCCACTGATGGCGAGCCCGCTTTCGTCACTCTGAGTGACTGCGCAGCGGTAGTGCCAGCACTTGACCTCACGATTCAAGTCGGCCGAGAGCTGACTGGTCGTGCGCCTCGGCTTGAGAAGACCGAGATGAAGATTCGCTTGGCATCAGCCGGACCAGTCCTTGACCCACACCCGCTTGTCATCGCCGGTGAGATGACGTGGCAACCTGGCGGGGAGCCAGGAGAAGCTTTGGTGGTTGGTCAGCAGTTGGGTCTGCGTGTGCTTGGCCAACACCCGGACGGATACTGGCTTGCTGCGCGCGGCCTCTTCACAGTCAACAAGGGCATCGAGTTTCAGAAGGGAAGTCCCTGCAACAGCCTTGCTGACGAAACGCACGTTGGCAGCGACATCGAACTGTGGAGTGAGAGCGTTCGCAGTGCTGCTCAGCGAGTTCCGGCAGCATCCTTGGCTGCTCATGAAGAGGGGCTCGCGACGGTCTTTGCTGGCGATGCATCGTCAGCTCTGAACTGGGCGGCGATCTGCATTTCTCGTTCCCCCTCAGTTGACCTGTGCACGAGCGACAGGGAATGCGCCAACCTTCAGCGGAACGCGCCGTAGGACAAGGCTCTTGGCAGCCGCCCGGGCACGTGGCCGCCGTCTTCGGCTTCGGTGGTGCCGTCACGACGGAAAAAGATGGCAGGCCGGCGTCGAGGCGCTTGAGGGTGGCGATCAGCCGTTGGCCCAAGCGCTGGGCCTCCTTGTGGATGGCCTGTTTGTGGGCGGCGTCGAGGGTCCGCAAGAAGCGCCCACAGCCAACCACGGTGACCCGCACAGCGCCATCGTTGCTGCGGACGACGTCGATCACGGTCGGCGCCAGCTCGCATTCGTTGGTGGTGTAGTTCACAAGTAACCGTCCGGTGGGCGACGTCGTGACCCGCTTTGGCTGACCTGAGATCGTGCCTGCTCTGAGGTGGAGCATGGCACATGGCCAATGGACAGAAGTCGAAGCGCGGGCCGTTCTGGCGGCCTGGAAGAAGAGCGGGATGTCGGTGGATGCCTTCGCGCGGCACCATGGGCTGACCCCGCAGCGGGTCTATTGGTGGCGGAAGAAGCTCGTCAGGGCCCCTCCCAACGGTGTGCCGGCAGTCGTGCCGGTTCATGTCGTCGAGCCGCGGCGGGGCGAGCCGGTGACCATCCTGCTGCGCACCGGCCATATGCTGAAGGTCGGCCGGGATTTCGATGAGGTCGCCTTCGTCCGCGCTGTCGAACTCCTTGGGGGCGTCTGATGATGGGCCTACCCTCTGGTGTGAAGGTCCACTTCGGGACCGCCCTCGTCGACATGCGCAATGGCATTGATGGGTTGCGTGCCGTCGTCGAGCAGACACTCGAGGAGGACCCATATTCAGGGCACCTCTTCGTGTTTGTTGGGAAAGCGAAGGACAAGGTGAAGATCCTCTTCTGGGACCGAAACGGCTTCGTGCTGTACCTGAAGCGCCTGGAGCAGGGTCGGTTTCAGCTTCCCGTCGTTCGGGAGGGGCAGCGCCACGTCGAGATGGAGGCCACCCAGTTGGCGATGTTCCTGGATGGCATCGACCTGAACGCAAAGCGGCTCGCACGCTGGAGTCCATCGATCGAACGGCCGATCGACGCCGATCGCCGATCGTGATCCAACCGCGGGCATGGCCCCCGCTGTCGACCATGACTGCGTACTCGTCGCTGTCGTTGAGGAACAGCAGCGCAAACTCGATGCGCTGCTCGCCCTCGCCGAGCGGCAGCAGCGCGAGCTGGACCAGCTGAAGAAGGCGCTCATCGGGCCAAAGTCTGAACGCGCCAAGACGAAGAAGATGATGTCTCCCGAGAAGGCGCTCGGAACGACGACATCGACGCCTGAATCCGCTCAGGCTCGTGCGGGTAGGAGGACCAGAGCATCTCTTGGCCTCGGCCCGCCGTAGGGCCGTTTTCGGGGGAGCGCTGGCGGGGCTTCGGACGCCCCTGGAGGCCGTGAAACGGGACCTCCGGGCATACGCTCGCCCGCCGATGACGGCGTCATGGGCAGGCCCAGCCATCTTTGTCGTTCACGGCTCGAAGAGGTCGTCGGTGAAGGGCACGCCACTTCGTCGCCGTCGCCGTCGGTGTCGGCCCTGGTCGGGTCGGTTCCGCGGGCCAGTTCGTCACCGTCGTTGAGCCCGTCGCCGTCGGTGTCGGCCACCAGTGGATCGGTGCCGTGGCCCACTTCGTCCTCGTCGTTGACGACCATCGCGACACGACAGTCAGGCTGCCAGCTTTCGGCTCAGCCGCCGTCGCCGGTGAAGGCCCGCATCAGGTGGGGGAAGCGAGCGCCCCAGCTGCGCTCGTCGTGGCCCCCCAGCGCGTCGCTGCGACTCCACAACGTGGCGTCACTGCGGGGGACGTCGCCGTCTTTGACGTCGTGGACGTCGTAGCCCTGCTGCGCCAACAGCTGCGCCATCTCGCGACCGCGCTTGGTCGCGAGGTGCTCGACGACGCTGTTGTGCTCGCCGCCGTCTCGTCGCAGCCCCCAACACATCCACAGCCGGGGGCGCAGGGCTTCATTGGTCAGCACCGACCAGGCGTCGTCGACGAGGCTGGACTGTCGCAAGGGCCGCTCGCCGGGGCCCCAGGGGGGCGGTTCGATGCCCGAGAAGAAGCTCGGCGACATGCAGCCGGCGAAGCCAAAGACCGTCGGGAAGCGGGTGGCGATGAAAAACGAGGCCAGGCCACCATGGGAGGAGCCCACGACGGCGCGGTGGTGGGCGTCGGCGATGGTCGGGTAGTGGGCGTCGACGAAGGCGCGGAGGTCGTTGGCGACGTAGCGGGCGTAGGCGGGCAATTGGCCCCAGGGCCTGCGGCCCCCCGACCAATCGACGTGGGTGTACTCGGCGTTGCGATCGAGGGGATGGATGGCGACGACGATGACGGGCTCGGGGTGCTGGCCGTCGGCGCTCGGGCGGGCCAGGGCGCCGGCGAGGTCCCAGGTGCCGTGGGCGACGCCGCCGCGCCAAAAGCTCGTGTTGCCGTCGTGCAGATAGACCGTGCGATAGCGGCGGCCGCTGGTGGCCGCGCGGCGGGGCAGGAAAATGTGCACCTTGCGCGGGGGCAGGTCGCCGAGTGCGAGGGCATCGAAGGTGTGGAAGGTGCCGGTGGCGAAGCCTTCGTCGTGGCTCCAGCCTCTTTGTCCGCCGACGTTGATGGGGCTTGCTGGCATGATCACTCCCAGGCTTGGTTGGCGTTGTCCTGCAGACAGCCCCGGCAGCACTACATCGGCAGGAAGCCCTTGAGGGCAAACGACAGCAAGCGCTCGTCGAGCTTGGTGGGGTCGACATTTTGCTGGTAGGCGACGTCGAGGCCGAAGGAGGGGACGACGACGCCCATGCCGACGCTGACGCGGTGGTCGTCGGTGGCCTCGTTCCACAGATATCCCGCCCGCACCGGCACCAGCTCGCCGATGAGCCACTCGACGCCGGTGCTGAGTCTGGACTTGGTGCCCTGCAGGGTCTCGAAGTTCAGCAGCCAGTCAAACGACAGCGTGAGTCCGTCCAGCGGGCCGCGCATGGTGCCGTAGCCTCCCGAGCTGGGAATGCCGGCGGCGGTCTGCACGGGGCCAAAGCCGGGGCTGCCGCCGAAGATCAAGCCCGACAGGGGGCCGAGGTCGAGGGCGGCGGCAAAGCCCGCCGACACCGGGACGTAGGACGACGCGCCGGTGCGAATGGGCACCAGATTGTAGCCAACGGCGGCCAGGCTGATGCCGCCGGGGATCTGCGAGATGGCGCCGACGTCGGCGGTGACGGCGTTGAGGTAGTTGCCGGCGATGGCGTCGGTGACGCTCTTGTATTTGAGGCCGACGCCGACGGACAACAGCTTGTCGAAGATCGGGTAGGCCATGCCCAGCGTCGCGGTGTGGCCGATGGTTTGGCGTTTGGTGAGCTCGGCGCCCAGGAAGGTGTAGGCGAGGCCGACGGCGAGGGCGTTGGTCTTGCTGTCGACGACCGAGATGTCGCCCACGTGCCGTTCGTCGGCCAGCGACATCAGGTACTGCCCCTCGACGCTGTAGCGCTTGAGCAGCGTCAGGCCGGCGGGGTTGAAGTACAGCGCGTCGTTGCCGGTGGCGATGGCGCGGTAGCTCTCACCCAGCGACAAGGCCCGGGCGCCGACGAAGTCCTGGGCCGTCGCCGACGACGACAACAACCCACACACCGTCATCGCCATCAGTTGAATCCACAGACGCACCGCTGCAGCCTACCTGCGCCACCACCGGGCGCCACTTCTTCGGCCTCCGCTTCCGCCTGCGGCGTCCGCCACCCGCAAGGCCGATGGGGCGCGCCGCTTGCGCCGGCTGGGCCGATGGCCACACTGTGCGCTTCACTGCGCCGACTTGCTCTTCAAGCCCGGCCAACGAGGTCACCACCATGATGCAAGCACTCCTGCAACAGTTCGCCGGTTCTTCCGGTGCCGCCGACGTCATCACCTCTCTCACGGGTCAGGGCTTGAGCCGGGACGAGGCCGAAAAAGCCGTCAGCGCCACCGCCGAGGGCGCCGCCGCCCAATTCGGCGGCGACGGCGTCGCGGGGCTGTTGGGAGGCCTGATGGGCGGCGGCGGCGGCGGCGCGATGGGCATGCTCGGAGGCCTGATGGGCGGCGGCGGCGGCGGCGGCGCGATGGGCATGCTGGGAGGCCTGATGGGCGGCGGCGCGGCGGCCAGCAGCGGCGGCCTGCCTCCTGAGGTCCTGGCCGGCATCGCCCGCTTCGTCGCCGACAAGACCGGCCTGTCTCCCGACAAGGCCCAGCTGGCGGTGTCGGTGGTGGTGCCCCGGGTCATCGCGTTCATCAAAGACAAGACCTGAGCGTCCGCGGGGCCACGGACTCCGTCCGTGACCCTGCGTGGAACCCGGCGTGGAACCCCCGTGGAACCCGCCGTGGAACCCGGCGTGGAACCCGCCGTGGAACCCCCGTGGAACCCCCGTGGAACCCGCCGTGGAACCCGCCGTGGAACCCGCCGTGGAATCCCCGTGGAACCCGCCGTGGAACCCCCGTGGAACCTGGCGTGGAACCCATCGTGGAACCCATCGTGGAACCCGGCGTGGAACCCGGCGTGGAACCCATCGTGGAACCCGCCGTGGAACCCGCCGTGGAACCCGGGGGCCGCGGTCTCTTTCTTTGCCGCCTTGCGGGGGCCGGGCTACGAAACGCCGTGCCGTCTGACCCTGCATGCCCCGCCCAAGACCCCCCTCGCCTGGCCATGGGGCGTCTGGCGCTGGTGGTCGCTGTGCTGGCGGCGGTGGTCGGCTGCGCCAGCGCTCCCGCCTATCGGCCGGTGGGGCCGCCGATGGGCACGGCGGGCTTTGAAGCCGGCCTGGGCGTCCACGGCGTCGTCGGCCAGGACGTCGGCGGCGTGGGCTCCTCGGCCTGGATGACGGGTCAGGTGGCCCGCGACATCATGGTGGTGGCGCGGGGCCATGTCACCGAGCTCATTCCCTATCAGGGCGGCGCCGGCCTCTTTCGCGACATCCAATATGGCGGCAGCGGCGGCTTTCGCGGCGTGTATGCCCTCAAGCCCGAGCTGCTGCTCGCTGGCGAGGTCACCCTCGACTATCTCGAGCAGCGCGACAGCCGCACCGGCACCATCCAGCAGTTCGTCTCGGGCATCGCCAGCTTCCCCGTCGCCGAGGAGGCCTTCACCGACTTCTGGGTCTACGTGCAGCCCAGCATTGGCGCCGGCTTTCGCTTTGGCGACGTCGAGCAACCCTTTTCGGGCTTCACCGAGGTGCCCATCGGCATCGCCTGGAAGCCGGCTCCCTGGGCCGTCGTCGTCGTCGAAGGCGGCTTCGCCATCCCCTTCAACGGCGGCTACCTTGGCGTGGCCGGCGCCTTCCGGCTGTAGGTCGTCGACGTCACCGATGGACGATTCGTCCGGGTGCCTTCAACGGCGGCGCCGATGACGCCGCCGGCGACGGCGCCGACGACGGCGCCGACGACGGCGCCAGCGGGGACGGAGTAGAGGGCGAGGCCGGGTCCCTCGCATGGTCCCCGGCCCGCGCAGCTCGTTGCGCCGAGCAAGGCGACACCGACCAGGCTCGCGCCGCCGACGAGGCCGCCGACAACGCCACCGATGGTGATGCCGTTCATGACCGGGTCGACCGGATCGGCGCAGCGATTTCCCCACGTCTCACCCGGCGACGGCGACGACGGCGGTGACGACGGCGGTGACGACGGCGACGGGCTGAGGCCACCGAGCACGCACGCGAGCACCAGTGTCATTGGCATCTCGGAACCATGGCACATCAGCCGACGACCAGTTCGTGCGCCTGCTGTTTGTCGTGGTCGGACAAGAAGCCCTTCACGACGTAGACCGCGGCGCCGTCGGCGGTGACGGCGAGGTCGGCGTGCCCCCGCACGCACAGCTGGTCGAGGGCGGCGATGGCGTCGTCGATGCTGACGCCACAGCCAAGGGCCACCTCGGTGGCGGTCACCCGGCCAGCGTGCTCGGCGGCGAGCCCCAGGAGCTGGGCTTCGAGAGCGATGTCGACGCCAGCGACGACGACCGGCGGTGCCTCGGTGCGCGCCGTTGTCGCCACCGTGTGTCCGGGAACCGGGCTGCTCCGCAGCGCACGCGCGGCGCCGACGCCGGTGAACGCCGCCAGCCCGCCAAAGAAGACGACGAGGCCGACCAGCACGTTGGTCGGGGTCGATGAGCCGCCGCCCACGATGTCGCCGATGGCCATCGTCATCATCGCGATGGAGCCCAGGGCAAACACGGCGCCAACCATACCAACCAGCTTCTTCAGCATGGCCCCAGCATGTCACGGGCGTCGACGCGACGCAGTGGTCGGTGCCTCAGGGCCCGCTGTCGTCGTCGCTGTCGTCGTCGTCGTCGTCGCTGTCGAGCACCACCAGGCCGGTCACCGAGGCCATGGGATAGACACAGTAACGCAGCTCGCCGCGCAGGTAGACGTCGTCGTCATCGGCGCCGTCGAAGCGGCCCTCGACGTCGAAGCCGTTGACCCGCAGGCGCACGCGACGGCCCTTCAGCTGGTGGAACGTGAAGGCCGACAGGGGGCGAGGCTCGCTCGCGCGGCACCTGGTGGCGAAGCCGACGGGGACGATGGAGGCGAGGAAGGCGTCGTCGTCGTTGTCGCCGTTGTCGCCGTTGTCGTCGACGGCCACAGCTCAGCTGCCGGCGCTGGCCAGCACGGCCTCGATTTTGTCGCGCTTGCCCTGGTCGACGCCGACAAACTCGATGCCCATGCCCGGGGTGGGGTCAGCGACGTTGCCAAAGGGGGTGACCCAGCGGACGCGGCCGTTGACGACGAGGCGCTGGCCGTCAGCCAGCGGGAACGACAACACCACCGGGTCACCGACCTCGAGGAGGTTGGCGGTCTCGACGAAGACGCCGCCGGCTGACAGGTCTCTGGTGGTGGGTTCGTCTGTGCCGCCGACGTCGCCGGCAAAGACGCCGCGCACGCCGACGTGGTGTTTGATGCGAATGCGGGCAGTCTTTCTGCCGCTGCCGCCCTGGCGCTCGCCGTCGTGCGCCTTGATGGCGACGGCCAAGCCGTCGTGGTCGCCGTCGCCGTCGACGGTGCCTGGGGTGTTGTGTTCGCCACCGTGGTGGCCGTCTTCGAAGCGCCCGACGTTTCTGAGGTCGTCGCGGGTGACGCCGCCCAGCAGTCCCTTGGCGGGGGATGCCGCGCTTCCCTGGCCCCTGGGGGTTGAAATCTTGGACAAGAACGACGCCACCGTTGGTGAACCCTTCTTGGCGCCGCTGCTGGCTTTGGCGACCTTGTCGTCGACGTCGGCGGCCGCTGCGGACTTGTCTTTCTTAGACGCCATGACCGGCCTCCGGAACTGTCGTTGGCGCCGTCACGGCTGCCGATGTCGTCGTCGTTGGTGTCGTCGACGTCTCGGCCGGCGCCGGCGGCGAGCTGTCGCGCAGCGGGCGCTTGGCGAAGGTGGCCAGCAGTTCGTCGACGAGGGCGCGGTAGTCGAGGGCGGCGGTGGATTGGGGCGCGTAGACCGACAGGGGGGTTTGGCTGCCGACGCTCTTTTCGACGTCGGCGCTCTCGCGGATCACGGTCTCGAAGCAATACTCGCCAAAGAGTTCGGCGGCGGCGTTTCTGACTTCGCGGCTGACGGTTTGGCCGGTGCGGTAGCGGGTGATGAGGCAGCGGATGTCGTAGTCGAGGCCGGTCTCCTCAAAGATGTCCTTCAAGGTCTCCGCCAGCATGCGCACGCCGTGGATGCTGAAGAAGCCGACGCCGACGGGGATGATGACGCTGTCGCAGGTCAGAAATGCGTTGAGCGTCAGCTTCGACAGCGCCGGCGGACAGTCGAGGATGACGTCGTCGTAGTCGTCGCGGACGGCCTTGAGCTTGGAGGCCAGCGCCAGGTTGGGCAGGGCGTAGCGCTTCTCGAGTTCGCGCTCCGCCAGCGACAGCTGCAGGTTGGCGGGCACAAACGACAGCGTCTGCAGCGACGGCCACGGCAGCGACAGGGCGAGGTCTTTCACCCGGGCATTGCGGTCGACGAGGAGGTCGTACGAGGTTTTCTCGAGGGTCTCGGTGTCGATGCCGAGGCCGACGCCGCAATGGCCCTGGGGGTCGAGGTCGATGAGCAGGACCTTGCGGCCACGCTCGGCGAGGCAGGCCGCGAGGTTGAGGCTGGTGACGGTTTTGCCGACCCCGCCTTTTTGGTTGGCGACGGCGATGACTCTGGCGCGCATGCGGTGATCGTAGCCCGTTGTGGTCCGGGGGGAAGCCCGCACTGTCGCTCATTGCCGGGCGCTGGGCGCACCTCGCCCTTCGGGCCCTCCCACGAGCGGTGTGTCAAGCGCCGGCCCTCCCCCGCAGACGCCCCCATCACAACGGCGAGCCGCCGCGTTGGGGTTTCACACCTTCAGGGGCGCACGCGCCCCCGAAGCCACC
>CAJBHN010000451.1 GCA_903952805.1 uncultured Myxococcales bacterium
TCCTTGTCGGCGACGGTCCAGTGTCGCGCGCGGGCCGTGTAGCGGGTCTGGCCGTCCTCGTCGGCGAAGGTCAGCACCACGGTCATCAAGGGCTTCGACGACGGCACCCAGGCCTCGGTGTAGGCGTCGGTGAAGACGAGGCGTTCGTCCTGGACGATCTCCAGATACACGCCGCGGTTTTCCATGTCGGTGCCGTCGGGCAGCCGCATGACGATGAGGTTGGCGCCGCCGACGCGGAGGTCGACCTCGACCACCGGGGTGGTGACGGGGGCGGGAGCGAACCATTGCTTCAGCAGTTCGGGCTGGGTCCAGGCCTGAAACAGCTTGGCCCGTGGGGCGTTGATCAAGCGGGTGACAACGAGGTCTCGGTCGTCGGTGACGTGGTCGCTCATGCTGGGCTCCTTGGCTGCGGAACCGATGGCCTTGTTGCCGTACCGGAGCAACGCCCGTCGACACCCAGGGGACCGCGATGGGCTCCGCGATCGCCTGACAATCCGGGATGACGACGCCTGGTCGAGGTCGGCCATGGTGCCTCTGCATGCCTCTGCTTGCCCGTGATCCCGAATGATCATTGAATACTGACCACGTCCAACAGGAGGGCGCGAAGCGCCTCACGAGCGGAGTGAGTGGGAACCACGCCGCCCTGCGAGGGGCAAGGTACATCCCAGAGCTCTTTGAGCGAGCCCACTCCGTGGGCGAAGATCAAAGAGATCTCGGGATGAGGCCCAGCCCGGCGCTACGAGGACACCCCGAGCAGCGTCGCGAGCTCGGCGTCCGACCACTGCCGCCTGGGGCCGCCGAAGGGCAGCAGCATATCCAGGACGATCCGACGCTGGGGTGCTGGCAGTCCCTGGGCGAGTGCCGCCATCCGCGGAAACGCGGCGGTGTGTTCCACCAGCGCGGTTGCGGCCAGCGACGCGAATGTGCCGCCGTCGAGCGCGCCGTCGTCGACCCTTGTCCGTATGCGCTCGAGCCACGCGTCGGTCGGCTCGACAGCCATCGCGATAGCGACCGCCGACGCTGTGTCCGACGGGCCGCCGCCGTCGAGCGTCGCGAGGAGCTTGCGGGCTGTGTCGCGGTTGGCACCCACCCAGCCGCTGCGCCACGCGAGCGCGTCGATGGCGCGACGCTGGAGCTTGGCGCCGAGGGGGCCGGGCCAGCCCCGCAGCGCGGCCTCCGCGAGCGCGGACCACAGGCTGGGTGTCGGGACGTACTCCACGCCCAGGATTCCGTCGTTCACGACCTCCGCATTGGCGTCCGCGAGGAACTCCCGGAACACCCGCTCCACGACGGGCACCGCCGTCGGCACGTCCCGGGTGAGGTCGCGCAGCCAGGCGTTGGGACGCTCGTCGACGGGATCATCGCCGCGCCGCGCGCGGGCGTCGTCGAGGGCCTGACGTACGAGATCGTCGGGACTCTGGAACACATGTCCGCGCCAGCGGAGCGGCCAGACGCCATCAGGAGCCAATCCGAAGCCCCCGCCATAAGCGTTTGAAGTCGGCGTTCTTCAGCCCGTCGACGTGTGAGCTGTCCCGGGGGCCCGCGAGATCGACCGACCTGGGCGCGTACGGCTGCCGCTGGTCTTTTCGCTGCACCGCGTCTGCCATCGAACAGTCCTGCGACGTGACCCCGGGCCTTTTCAACGCCTGCCCATGTGACGTCGTGCTCACAACGTTGCGGTGCACAACGTTGCGGTGCACATCATCGGCACGGCTGTTCGTCAGCACTGTGAAGTTCTTGGACGTGTGGTCTGCCATGGAAGCGCTCTTGTACTGCGTCTCGAGCACTATCGACAGCCGTCCTTGCTGACGACGCCTGGTTGAGGTCGATCGGGCAGCCCGGCTGGACCACCCGGGACCACGCGCCCCCATCCGGTTTGACCGATGAGGTCATCGACGATGATGCTGCGCCCGGCCTATCTGGCGTCGCGTCGGTCGCTGACGGCCGCCCCAACGCCAGCTTGATCAGGAGCCACCATGTCCCCGGCCCGCCAGTCACCGACCAGCAAAGCGCCCGCGACGAAGGCGCCCGCGACGAAGAAGGCGACCGCGACGAAGAAGGCGCCCGCGACGAAGAAGGCGCCCGCGACGAAGAAGGCGCCCGCGACGAAGAAGGCGCCCGCGACGAAGAAGGCGACGACGAAGAAGGCGACGACGAAGGCGACGACGAAGGCGACGACGGCGACGGCGAAGAAGGCGACCCACATCCACGCGACGACGACGACGGCGAAGCCGTGTTTCGGGGCCGAGGCCCGGGCCTTCATCGGGCAGTTGGCGACACGGCAAGATCGCGACTGGTTCGCGACGCGCAAGGACGTGTTCAAGACCTTGCTCAGCGACCCGATGCTGGCGCTGCTGTCGTCGCTGGGTCCCCAGGTGCTCGACGATTTCCCGGCCGTTGAAGACGCTGTGCCCAAGCTGTTTCGCATCTATCGCGACACGCGCTTTGCCAAGGACAAGCGCCCGTTCAAGGAGCATGTCGGCGGCGAACTGTCGTTGGGGCGGGCGGGTTTTTATGTGCACGTGTCGGCGACGGAACTCTTCGCCGCCGTGGGCCTGTGGCAGATGGAGCCCGACGTGTTGCAGCGCTATCGACGCTGTCTCGTCGACAACGACGCCATTGGCGATGCCCTGTTGCGCGAGACGACGACGCTGGAAGCCAGGGGCTTTCGCTTGATGAGCATGGGCGAGCTGGCGCGAGCACCCGCCGGGGTTTCGCCCACGCATCCGCGCATTCATCTGCTCAAGCACAAGGGCTGGGCCATGTCGTTGCCGCTCGACGGCGTCGCCATCGCCTCGCCATCGCTGCCGACGGCCATCGCGGCTCGCGTGGTGCAGATGCGTCCGGCGGTGGCCCTGCTCGAAAAAGCATTGGCATGGCGGGCTTGAGCCAGCGACGACCCCATGGTGAGGGAGAGACCACTGCCCCCAGCCGGCCTCCAGCCGCGGGTCCACTGCTCGGGTGAGGGCCCGGCGGGGCTGTCGTCGTTTGGGGGCCTGTCGCGGGTCAAGCGCCGTCGACGGCCCCGGCAACGCCCGCGGCGTCGACGGGGCAGCGGGCGCCACAGCTCCCACAGCTCCCATAGTGTCTACATATACCTACATCTCCCACAGGGGCCGGACCAGCATATGCTCCCCGTCAGCGCCATCAGCCGCGCCGACGACGGGGAATGAGGGCGCTGGTCCCCGTCACGCCACCGCGGGGGGCAGGACCTTGTCGATGGCCGGCATCAGCGACGCAGGCTCATCGCGGGGGCCAAAGCGGGTGACGACCGTGCCGCTGGCGTCGACGAGGAACTTGGTGAAATTCCACTTGATGGCCTCGGTACCAAGGATGCCGGGCGCTGCCTTCTTGAGGGCCACAAAGAGGGGATGGGCGTTGGCGCCATTGACGTCGATCTTGCGAAACAGCGGGAAGCTGACGTCGTAGGTGGCGCTGCAGAACTGTTGGATGGCGGCTTCGTCGCCGGGTTCCTGGCGGGCGAATTGGTTGCAGGGAAAGCCGAGCACGACGAGGCCCCGGTCCTGATAGCGCCGATACAGGGCCTCCAGGCCCGCGTACTGCGGGGTCAAGCCGCAACCGCTGGCGACGTTGACGACGAGCATGGTCTTGCCGGCGTAGTCGCCGACGCGGCGGGTCTCGCCAGTGATGGGACGAATCTCGATGTCGTACAGGCTCATGGTGTGCTCCCGATGGTGACAATGGTGACGATGGCGACGATGGCGACGATGGCGACGATGGCGACGATGGCGACGATGGATGGTCGGTCGATCGCATCGACAGAGCCCCGGGTCAACGTTGCGCATGACCTCGATCCTGGTCTCTCGACGACGATCAGTCGCCATCCAACCATCAGTTCGGTGGTCAAACAGCTCTCCGGTCGTGCCAGCGCAAGCCCGGCGGGGTCGGCGCGCGGCAGCCTGTGACCGTCGCTGACATCGTCAACCTCGGCACCTCCACCGTCGCCGCTGTCCCCGGTGACTGCGCTTCACCGGTTTGATGTGGAGCGCCATACCGAGCGAGGGGCCTCCCCTTGCGATGGGGGAACGCAGTCCGCATGATGCGCCCCATGAACATCACCATGTACTCAGCTTCCGTCCCGGTCTTTGTTCGCCAGCTGAAGAGTGCCTCGTCGTGGCTGGACAAGGCTGCTGCCTGGGCCGCCGAGCGCAAGGTCTCGCAGACCACGCTGCTGCGCGATCGCCTCGCCCCCGACATGCTGCCCCTCTACGTGCAGTTCTTCATCGCCGCCGACCACGCCAAGGGCTGTGTCTCCCGCCTGTCGGGCGTTGAAGCGCCGAAGTTTGAAGACGGCGAGCCCGCCGACTTCGCCGCGATCAACGATCGCTTGCACAAGACGCTGGCGTTTGTCGAGAGCGTCGCCGCCGACCAGATCGACGGCACCGAAGACAAGGCCGTCGTCGTCAAATACCCCGGCGCCGAGCTCAATTTCGACGGCCTTGGCTACCTGACGACCTACGCGATGCCGAACTTCATGTTCCACGCCACCACGGCCTACGCGATCCTCCGCCACAACGGCGTGCCCCTCGGCAAGCAGGATTTCCTCGTGGGCGGCGGACGCTGAACAGCGCCACGCTCCGCCACGCTGACGTGAGCACGCGGCGCCCGTTGGGCGCCGCTTTTTTTGGAGCAGAGCGCCGGCGCTGTGGTCCACGACGGCGCCATGCTATGAAGTCCGGGTGAGCGACCCACTCGACCGTACCGACCGCACCCTGACCAAAGACGAGCAGCAGCGGCTGCAGCCCGATGAAGTCGTGACGTTGCTGTTTGAAGGCAACGCCCGCTTCGTCAGCGGCGACGTCACCTCCAGAGACCACCGGGCCCAGGTGCGGGCGGCGGTCAAGGGGCAGTGGCCCAAGGCGGTCATCTTGTCGTGCCTGGATTCCCGGGTACCCGTCGAGGACGTTTTCGACTGCGGCATCGGCGACCTCTTTGTCGCCCGCGTCGCCGGCAACATCGTCAATGTCGACATGCTGGGCAGCCTGGAGTTCGCCTGCGCCGTCGCCGGCGCCAAGGTCATCTTCGTGTTGGGCCACGAATACTGCGGTGCTGTCAAGGGAGCCATCGACAAGGTCGAGCTCGGCAATCTGACGGCGCTGTTGGGCATCATCACGCCGGCGGTCGACGAGGTCGACGAGCTCGACGGCTACGACGGCGCCCGCGTCGCCAGCAACGCCGCCTTTGTCCACCGCGTCGCGGAGCAGAACGTGCGCCGCAGCGTGCGCCGCATCCGCGAGGAGAGCCCCATTTTGCGGACCCTCGAGGAGACCGGCCAGATCCGCATCGTCGGCGGCATGTACGACATGGACACCAGCGTGGTCGAACTGCTGACCTGATCGCGGGATTGCGTCATCGTCGGCGGCGTCGGCCCAGGCAGCGAAGTGATGGGCGCGCCCGACGTTGTCTTGGTCGATCGCGCACAGCAAAGCCCGAGCACTCGTCGGCGCGATAGTCGCCGAGTGAAGCGATACGTCAGGGGCTGTGCAGCCGACGACGCATTCGCTCTCGGTCTCAGCCCGTCATGTCACACGGCAGACGAACGCAGCACCCCGGAGCCGCGCTTTTCAAGAGGAAGCGTGATGGGCTCCCGGTCTCTTGCTCGCGTCAATATCTCATGACTCTCTGATGTACACAAAGGCTCCAGCAACGGTAATGAATGAGATAATACAGCCAAAAAGGAGTAAACTATGATCGTTCACTGGTGAGAGCAAGGTGCGCCGCCGCCACCTTTCAATGCCGGTCAGTACGCCCTGGCGACCTGGGACCGGCCGACGCACATCAAGTATGACCGCGCCCCATGGAGGTTACGCGGACTGCCAATATTTATTATATTACGAATACTACCAAAAACGCGGATCTCCAGGAAGCGTCGCGCGTCCATGACATCGCCCGACGCGTCTTGTGATGCGGGCCCAGCCGATTTGGTTGCGCCGCGAGCGTCAGGACAAGAATCTGTTGAGAGATCATCCCGAATGCTCATTGAATACTGACCACGTCCACCAGGAGGGCGCGAAGCGCCTCACGAGCGGAGTGAGTGGGAACCACGCCGCCCCGGGGCCCGAAGGGTTCCCCTGTGGGCGAGGGGCAAGGTACA
>CAJBHN010000452.1 GCA_903952805.1 uncultured Myxococcales bacterium
CCGAACATCTCGGTGTTCTGAACGAAGACGCGGATGATTTCGCCAAAGCCCAACGTGACGATGGCGAGGTAGTCGCCCTTCAAGCGCAACGACGGCAGGCCCACGAGAAAACCAAACAGTGCCGCTGCCAGGGCGCCGATCACCAGGGAGATGGCGTAGAGCAGCTGGTCAGAGACGGCTTCGGGGAGAAAGCTGATGCCGTACTGGGAGACAAACTTGGACGTCACGCCGGCGATGTAGGCGCCGACGGCCATGAAGCCGGCGTGGCCGATGCTGAACTGGCCCGTCATGCCGTTGACGATATTGAGGCTCACCGCGAGCGTGACGTTGACGCCGACGGTGAGCGACAGAATCACGAAGAAGGGGGCGTCGCTGGTGAGAAACTGCATCAGCAGCAACACCGGCACAGCGACGCCGAAAGGCAGCAGACCACGAATCACGCCGCCCATCAGACCTTCTCCGTCGTGACTTTGCCGAAGATGCCTTCGGGCTTGAACAACAACACCACGATGAGGAACCCAAAGGCGACGGCGTCACGCCAGGTGGAGCTGCCGTAGCCGACGACGAATTCTTCGACGAGGCCCAGGGCAAGGGCGCCAACGACGGCGCCGGGGACGTGGCCGATGCCACCGATGACGGCCGCGACGAAGGCCTTGAGGCCAATGGTGATGCCCATCAGCGGCTGCACCAAGGTGTCCTTGACGGCGTAGAGGATGCCGGCGCCTGCCGCGAGGGCCGAGCCCAGCATGAACGTGCCAGCGATGACGCGGTCGACCGGTATGCCCATCAGGCCGGCCGTGCGGTGGTCGAAGCTGACGGCGCGCATGGCCATGCCGAAGCGGGTGCGAAACACGAGGTACTGCAGCCCGGCCATCAAGGTGACGGCGATGAGGACCGAGATGACCTGCCAGTTCCACAGCACGATGGCGCGGTCGCCGATGACGAGCCATTCGGTGGGCTTGATGATTTCAGGAAATGCCTTGGGCGCAGCCCCTGGCAGCAGCGTGACCCCGAAGACCTTGGTCTCGACCTGGAACGAGTAGGACAAAAAGAAACTCATGCCGATGGCGGTGATCAACGCCGTCAGCTTGGGCTTCTCGCGCAGGGGGCGGTAGGCGAAGCGCTCGATGAGGAAGCCGATGACCGCGCAGGCGAACATGGCCACCAAGAACGTGAGGCACACGCCAAGGAAGCTCTGTGAAAACTCACGCCCCATCTGTTTGGCCGATGCATAGCCGACGTAGACGCCGACCATCATCACGTCGCCATGAGCGAAGTTGATGAGCTTGAGCACGCCGTAGACCATCGTGTAGCCGAGGGCCACGAGGGCGTAGATGGTGCCCGATGCCAGGCCGTTGATGATGTGCTGGATGAACTCGGACATCACTCCCCTTTGGGCTGGGCGGGCAGGGCGGTGAGCGTCCGGGCGCTTACGACGACGCTGACGCCGCCGCAACTGTTCCCCGTTGGCTCGGACTCGATCGGCAGGGGTCAGCGGTAGTTCATGGGATCCATGCCCAGATCCCGGAGCCAGCGCAGCACAATGGCGCGGGGGCGTCCCAGGGCACGCGCGGCGGCGGCAACGTTGCCGCGGGCGTCGCTGAGGGCCGCGTGGAGGGCGTCGCCGTCGACCTCGTCGACGTTGGCGAAAACGTCGGCGTCGAGCACCGATGCCGTGCCGCGTCGACGTGAGCCATCGCTGGAGAGCGGGAGGGGCGGGTGCTCGGTCTCGGTCGCGACCACCGACGAAAAGCCGCCATCGTCGCCGCTGTCGGCTGCCATGAAGGGAGAGCCATCGGCGCCCGTGGTCGACAAGACCGGGATCTCGTGGCTGGTGAGCTCAGGGTTGTCGGTACCGGCCACGGCGAGATGGCTTGCTTGCATGAGCAGGGCCCGCATGGCGTCGGTCCCGGCGACGCAGAAGGGCAGGTGCTCCACATTGACGATGCCGCCCTTGCGTCCCGCGGCGCCACGGTCGTCGATGGTGTTGTGGGCAGCAAGGGACGCGGCGGCCTCGACGACACGGGCAAAGCCGCGCACATGCTGGCTGAAGCGGTGACGAAACAAGACACGACAGGCTTCCCTGCTGATGGACGTGGCCCCTTTGGCTCGCGTCAGGAAGTCGTCGAGCAGCAAGCCGAGATCGCACAGGCGCTCCTGCAGGGGCAGGAGGTCAACGCGGATTGAGGACAACACGTCGACGAAACCCTGGTCGAGCACCTGGTTGTCGATGTGGTGCCTGGGAGAGCCCGAGCAGGTGGCCACGACGCGGGCATCAAGCGGCGCCGGCCTCGAGCGAGGGTCGCCGGGCAGGGTCTTCTTGCGCAGGGCATCGGCCAGTCGGAGCTGCAATTCCAGAGGCAGGGCATCAACGTGTTCAAGCAGCAGCGTGCCCTGGCCCGCGTCGCGCAGGCGACCTGCGACGCCGTCTTTGCCAAAGAGGTCGACGGCGATTTTGCGCGGTCGCCGTTCGGCGCAATCGAGATGCAGGAAACGACCGTCGCGACGCGACACCTGATGCAGGGTGCGGGCGAGGAAGCCTTTGCCCGCGCCGTCGGGGCCGCAGATAAAGGCATGATCGGCGCTGCTTGCGCGTGACACGAGGTGCTGCAGTTGCGCGCCCAGGCGCGGGTGCCAGGTGACGAAGGCGCCGACCTCGACAGCGGACGATAGCAGGTGGTGGTGTTCGGCTTCACGCTCCTCGACAAAAACCCAGAACGTGCGGCCGGTTTCGATGATGTCGCCGTGGATGAGCGGCGCGCGCACGCTCAGGTTGCCATTGACGACGACCCCGTTCTTGCTGCCGAGATCCTCAATGAACAAACGCTGCGGGGACGGGACGCCGGTGTGCGTGGGCAGGCGGGCCCCGTCGACGATGCGGGCATGGTTCAGTGACATCCAGGGGTCGTCGACGAAGACACGGCCTGGGGCTGGCTGACTGTCCGCGTCTTTGCGACTGAAGGTCAGGGGACGGGAAGAGCCATGCAAAACGACGGGCTCGTCGCCCGGCACAAAACGGTCGCCGAGGCGGCCGAGTTGGTACAGCACGGGCCTCGTCGTCGTGGAAGGAGGTGGTCTCGACGCCAACGCCATGGGCGCGATCGTACACGCTCGAGCGCTGCTTGTCGCACCGTGGCGACCGAGCCACATCGGGTGTGACGTGTGGTGCAGCTGCCTCAGAATCGAATCATGTGCCGGACCTGGGCCAGGAGGCCGTCCACGTGCTGTTTGTCGACCTCGGGAGTGCCGCTGTCGCCAGCCTGCCGGGGGCGTGGCAGGGCAAAACAGGAGCAGTGGATGACCGCGAGGGTGAGGACGACCCGCCTGAAGTCCTGGCGAGGCCAGGCGTCCTGGCTGGCCCCTCCTTCCAGAAATCGGCAGGCCGTCTCGATGATTGCATCGCCAGCCTCGGCGTAGTGACGGTCGCCGTCTTCCTGCAGCAGTTCGCGGAGGATCAACCGGGGCCTGGTGCTGTCATGGCTGAGGTAGACGGCGGCGGCGGTCACGGCAGCCACCAGCCGTTCAACGCAGGTGCTGACCGGCGCGGTCGGGGCTGGCTGCACCGCGGACTGCAGCTCGACGAGGACGGTGTCGATGACCTCGCGGTACAGCTGATCCTTGGTTGGAAAATGATGAAACAGCGATGACTTCTGCAGCCCTCCCTGTTGGGCGACGTCGGCCATCGAGACGCCGGCGTAGCCTCGCGCGGCAAACAGGCCCCTGGCGATGGCCACCAGGTCGCCACGCGGGATGGGCTTTTCCGGGCGGCCCGAGCGCCGTCGCGGTTGGTCGGTGGCGGATCGGGCGTCCATGCAAGCTCCATCGGACAGGTGTCCGCAACATGGTGGACCAAAATGACGGACGACGCCAGTTCCTCATTGCGGCGAGGATCAGTCGCCCCCCTTGGTGGGTGGACACCTGTACGGAGTGGTCGAGTCGCCCCCGGGTTGTTGGCGGTGTCGAGGCGGGAGACCATGACCCATGCCTGACTTGGCCCGAGTTTCCCTTTCCGCTGGCCTCTGTGACGGACCCGGTGGCCAATGGTTGAGCCCGCGGGATTTGAGCGATCGCGCCGGACAGGTCGCTCACCAGTTGGGCGCGCTGGGCGTGAAACGCGGTGATCGCCTGGCGCTTGTGACCCGCGGTGGCGTCGACAGCGCCGCGCTTGTGCTGGGTGCCCTGGCGGCTGGCGTGGTAGTCGTGCCCGTCAACCCGGGCTACCTCCATGATGAGCTGCGCCATGTCCTCGTCGATGCTGGCGTCAGCCTCGTGGTGGATGCCACCGACGACATCGACGCTGGCGGCCCCCTGGCGGTCACCGCTGCTGCCCTCGGGCTGCCCGTGGTCCCGGTTGCTTCGCTGGGCCGGTTGCCGGCGGCTGACGTCGACGAGGGCGCCGTTGAGGTCGCCAACGCCGTCGTCGACGACGGCGTCGACGACGACGCTCACGACCCGGTCGCCATGCTCATCTACACGTCAGGGACCCCCGGCCGCTCCAAGGGGTGCACCCATAGCCGCCGGAGCCTGCGCACCGGTCTCGC
>CAJBHN010000453.1 GCA_903952805.1 uncultured Myxococcales bacterium
CCGCCACGCTGACACCGTGCGCATCCTGAACGTCGACAACCCTCTCATTGTCGGCCATCACAACCGCCAAAACGCCGCCGCCGCCGCCGCCGTCGCGATTCTGTCTGGCATCAGCGACGAACACATCGTCGCCGGCCTCACCGCCTATGCGGGCATTGCGCACCGTTTGGAGCGGGTCGGCGTGCACCGCGGGGTGAGTTGGTGGAATGACTCCAAGGCCACCAACGTCGACGCCGCCGTCACCGCCTTGCGGAGCTTCAACGGCGGGGTGCACCTCATCGTCGGCGGCGTGGGCAAGGGGTCCAGCTACGCCCCCCTCGTCGACGCCGCCCGAGTTTGCGTCAAGGCCGTCTACACCATTGGCGCCGACGCCCCTGCCTTGCAGGACGCCTTCGCCGGCTCGGGCATCGACATCCGGGCCTGCGGCACACTGCAAGGCGCTTGCTCGGCGGCCGCCGCCATCGCTGTCGCAGGCGACCACGTCGTGCTCTCGCCAGCCTGTGCCTCGTTTGACCAGTTCCGCGACTACACCCATCGCGGCGCCGAATTTCGCATCTGCTTTGCAGCCGCTCAGGGAGAGCCATGAACAGTGCGCGCCTCACCGAACGCCTGACGGCGCTGCGGCCCCGCATCGACCTGCCCTCGCTGGTGGCGGTGCTGTTCCTCGTCGCGGTCGGCGTGGTGATGGTGTCGTCGGCGTCGTCGGCGTTGGCTGCCCAGTCCAACCATGATGTCTTCTTCTACGCCCGACGTCAGGGAGCCTTCGCCGTCATCGGCGTCGTGGCCATGGTCGTCGGCGCCTCCCTGCCCCCAGACTTGTTCAAACGCTACCCCTACGCTCTGCTCGGCGTCGCCTTCTTCTTGCTCGTCATCGTGCTGATTCCCGGCATCGGGCGCACGGCCGGCGGCGCACGCCGCTGGATCGAGATTGGACCTGTCGGCATCCAGGCCGGCGAGGTCATGAAACTGGCCCTCATCGTTTGGCTCTCGTACTCGCTCGCGGCCAAGGTCAAAGACGGCCGCATGTTGCGCTTCTCGACGGGGGTGCTGCCCCATTTGCTGGTCCCCGGCGCGGCCGTGCTGTTGCTGATGGGCGAACCCGATTTCGGCACGAGCGTGCTGCTGCTGTCGGTGACCTTCATCTTGTTGTTCGTGGCGGGCGCCCGATTGGGACTGCTCTTTGGTGCCCTCGTCGCCGTCATCCCCCTGGCCATCCACCAGATTGCCTCCAGCGACTATCGCATGAAGCGGGTGCTGGCCTTCCTCGACCCCTGGAGCCACCGCTCCGACATCGGCTACCAAATCACCGAGAGCCTGATGACCTTTGGCAGCGGAGGCCTCTTTGGTGCGGGCCTCGGCGAGAGCAAGCAGAAGCTGTTCTTCTTGCCCGCCGCTCACACGGATTTCATCTTTGCCGTCATCGGCGAGGAATTGGGCTTCATCGGCGCCGTTGCGGTGCTGGCGGCCTTCGCCGTCATCGGCGCCCGGGCCCTGCAAGCGGCCTTGCGCAGGAGGTCTCCATTCCACGACTACCTGACCCTTGGTCTGAC
>CAJBHN010000454.1 GCA_903952805.1 uncultured Myxococcales bacterium
GCTGGTGCCGCCGTTTTCGACGAAGTTCGTGCTGGGCATGCCGATGGCTGCGAACCTGCAGCCGGTGATGGACGCGTTGGCGGCGGGAGCCCTGAGCATCCCCATCGCCGAGCGCTTCCCCCTCATCGACATCGAGAAGGCGCACGCGCTGTCCCAGACCGGGCGCATGACCGGCAAGATCGTCCTCATCCCCTGATCGCTCCCGTCACGCCGCCGCTGCACCCCACATCACCGCACATCGGGGTCGGGGTGGGGAGGCGTGGGTGTTTCCACCACATCGACGACGACAGCGCCGCATCAGGGCGCCGTCTGCGTGGGTCCTGATCAAGGCCCCGGACGACGACACCTGCTCGCTTGCGCAGTGGCTGACGCGTTGCGAGGGTCCTCGCTCCCCAGACGATCGTCAGCCCCGATGGAGGCCGCATGAGCAGCGCCGACTTTGCCCACCTGCATTTGCACACGCAGTACTCGTTCCTCGACGGTGCCATCCGGATGAAGGACCTCATCAAGCGCACGGGTGAGCTGGGGATGAAGTCGGTGGCCGTCACCGACCACGGCAACATGTACGGCGCCGTCGACCTCTACCAGCAGGCGACCAAGGCCGGCATCAAGCCCATCATGGGCATGGAGGCCTACGTCACCGAGGTGACCAGCGACGTCACCCACGAGGACCGCAGCGTTCGCAAAAGCCACCACCTGGTGCTGCTCGCCGAAAACAACATCGGCTACGACAACCTCAAGAAGCTCTCCACCCGGGCCTTCACCCACGGCAAATACTACAACCCCCGCCTCGACAAGCACCTGTTGCGCCAGCACAGCGAGGGGCTGATCGCGATGACGGCGTGCATCAGTGGCGAGGTCGGCAACAAGGCCATGAAGGACAACCGCGACGGCGCCCGCGACGCCGCCCGCATCTTCAAGGACATCTTTGGCCCAAAGAATTTCTTCCTCGAGGTGCAGCCCAACGGCATGCCCGAGCAGAACAAGGTCAACAGCTTCCTGGCCGAGCTCGCCCGCGATGAAGGCCTCGGTCTCGTCGCCACCAACGACTGCCACTACATCTACCGCGAGCAGCACGAGGCCCAAAACATCCTGATGGCCATTCGCCAGCAGCTGCCGTGGGGAGACCCCAAGCTGCACAGCCACAAGACCGACGCCTTCTACGTGCGCTCGGGCGAGGAGATGTGGGACCTCCTCAAGCACGACTACGCCGCGGCCTTCGAGAACACCTGCGAGATTGCCCAGCGTTGCAACGTCTCGATGGTCCTCGGCAAGAACTACCTGCCGCCCTTTCCGTTTCCCGAGGGCTACGCCGACGAGCCCGACTACCTCACGAGCCTGTCGTACAAGGGGCTGGAGCGGCGCTTCAGCGAGATCGCCTATCCCGTCGACCAGGAGCAATACCGGGCCCGCCTGCAGACCGAGCTCGACTGCATCATCAAGATGGGCTTCCCCGGCTACTTCCTGATCGTGCAGGACTTCATCAACTGGTCGAAACAAAACATGGTGCGGGTGGGGCCCGGCCGTGGCTCCGGCGCCGGCTCCCTCGTCGCCTACGCGCTGCGCATCACCGACATCGATCCGATTCCGTACGACCTGCTGTTCGAGCGCTTTTTGAATCCCGAGCGCGTGTCGATGCCCGACTTCGACGTCGACTTCATGCAGGAGCGCCGCGGCCTGGTCATCGACTACGTCGCCCAGAAATACGGCCGCGAGCGCGTGGGCCAGATCGCCACCTACTCGGGCCTGAACCCCAAGAGCGCCATCAAGGACGTCGCGCGCACCCTCGGCATCTCGTTCACCGAGATCAACGAACTGACCAAGCCAATCCCGGCGATGATCGACGGCAAGAAGCCCGACTTCGAAAAGGCCCTCGAGCACGCGCCCAAGCTCAAGGAACTCGCCAACACCGACCCGACCTACAAGAAGGTCATCGAGGTGGCGCGGACGCTGGAAGGCCTCTATCGCCAGGTCGGCATGCACGCCGGCGGCGTCGTCATCGGCGAAAAAGACCTCGTCGAATACGTGCCCTGCTTTTCGGGCAACAACGGCGAATACGTCACCCAATTCGACAAGGACAAAGTCGAGGCCGCCGGTCTCGTCAAGTTCGACTTTCTCGGGTTGAAGACCCTCGACGTCATCGAGAACTGCGAAAACCTGGTCAACGCCCGCATCGCGGCCGAAAACGCGCGGACGCCAGCGGAGCGGATCAAGGCCGCCATCAAACATCCCCACGCCGCCCGCGCGGCGGGCTTTGAGCCCGGGCACGAGATCCCCAAGCTCACCGTCGACCTGCTGCACATTGACGAGGACCGCGTCTACAAGCTCATCGCTTCTGGCGACACGCTGGGCGTCTTTCAGGTGGAGTCCAGCGGCATGCGCGACATGTGCCGTCGCTTGAAGCCGACCTGTTTTGAAGACGTCGTCGCCGGCGTTGCCCTCTACCGCCCGGGGCCGATGGACGCCGGCATGCTCGACGACTTCATTGAGCGCAAGCACGGCAAGCAGAAGATCACGTACCCGCATCCGTCGATGGAGAAGGTGCTGTCGCCGACCTACGGCACCTTCGTCTACCAGGAGCAGATCATGCAGGCGGCCCAGGTGCTCGCCGGCTACACCCTCGGCGGCGCCGACCTGCTGCGTCGAGCGATGGGCAAAAAGAAGAAAGAGGAGATGGACAAGGAGCGGGGGCGCTTCGTCATCGGCTGCGGCACCGTCCACGGCATCACCGAAGAGCGCGCCAACGAAATCTTCGACACCATCGACAAGTTCGCCGGCTATGGCTTCAACAAATCCCACTCGGCGGCCTACGCGCTCATCACGTACCAGACGGCGTACCTGAAGTGCTTCTACCCCATCGAGTTCATGGCGGCGCTGCTGACGACAGAGGTCGGGTCGACGGAGAACGTCGTCAAGTACATCCAGGAGGCGCGCAGCAAGGGCATCGAGGTGTTGCCGCCTGACGTGAACGTTTCGCAGATCAGCTTCAGCGTCGACTACGAGGTCGACGAGGCGCTGCTCACTCGCCGCAAGCACAAGGGCACCACCTACGGCCGCATCCGCTTCGGATTGTCGGCGGTGAAGGGCATGGGTGACGCCGCCCTCGACGCCATCCTCGAGGCCCGTACGCGCGTCGGGCGCTTTGCGTCGTTCTACGGTTTCCTTGAGGCGCTGCCGTCGGGAAAGATCAACCGCAAGGTGCTCGAGGTGCTGATCAAGGCTGGTGCTCTCGACTCCTTCGGCAAGCCTCGCAATGTCTTGTTTTCGTCCATCGACGACGCCCTCGCCATTGCCGACGCCAATCGGGAAGACGCCCAGTCGGCGCAGTTCTCGTTGTTTGGCGCCGCCGTCTCCAAGCGGGGCGAGACCTACAAAAACGTCCCCGAGTGGGCCGCCAAGGAGAAGCTGCAAAACGAGCGCGAGGCGGTGGGCTTCTACCTGTCGGGGCATCCCCTCGACCGCTACGTTGACGACGCCAAGAAGCTCGGGGCCATCGCCTCGGTGGAACTCGTCAATGCTCGCCACAACAGCGAGGCGACCATCATCGGCGTCGTGGCGGGCATAAATAAGAAGAAGCTCAAGACCGGCCACGGCCGCTGGGCGGTGGTCACCATCGAGGACACCTTTGGACAATGTGAGGTGCTGTGTTTCTCGAAGGTCTTCGAGGTCGCAGAAGCGATGCTGGATGCCGACGAGCCGTTGTTGATCCGCGGCAAGGTCCTGATCGACGACGTCGACGATGACGGCAAACAGCTGCAACCAAAGATGCGGGCTGAGGCGGTCGAGTCTCTTGCGGCGGCGCAGATCGCGCGGACCCGCTACCTCGACGTCACCTTCAACGTCGGCCGCAAGCCGGGGACCAGGTCGTTGCCGTCGTCGGTGGCGGCGCCGACCGTGGCCGAAGACGCCCCCGATGCCTGGGTGGATGCGTCGCTGGAGGCCATCGCCCGCGTGTGCCGCCAGCATCCCGGCACCGTGCCGGCCCGGCTACGCCTGGAGATGCCCGCGGGTTACAGCGTGCTCGTCAACAGCGGCGAAGATCTGCGGGTCACGCCCACCGAGGGGTTGGTGGCAGCCATTGAGCGGGTCATGGGTGTGCAAGCTGTCGCCAGAAACTGAATAAAAGCAGCAGGTTACGGGCTTCGCTTCATGGTGCCGCCCGTGATCCGCTCGCGGCGCGCCAACGCCGGCAACTCGAGGCTATTGTCCACGCCGAACATCTGATCGGCAGCGAGGTTTTCATGGCCATCATCAATCGTCCTGGTTTTGGCGCCCCGGTGGGCGGCGTCTCCAACAACGCATCCCCCACGGGCGTTCCGGCCCATCTTGCCGGCCTGGTGGCCGTGAATCCCAAGCTGGCCGACTACTACAAGAAAGACCCCGGCCTGCGCGCTTTCCTCGATGCCAACAAGGCCAACCTGGTCGAGTGGACGCAGCCTCCTGCTGGCCGTGTCGCCGACAAGGTCACCTGGGAAACCTGGTGCCACACGACCAACATCGTGCCCGCCCACGTGCGCGACGAGGAGTACATCGTCGTCGTCGCCCGCGGTTCTGCCTACCAGAACCCCAGCGACATCCAGTTCCCCCTGCAGTCCGGCAAAAACGCCACGTCCGACGGCCGCATCGCCTTCGTCGGCAAGACTGCTGACTATCTCGCCAGCCAGAAGAAGGCTGATGAGGGCGGGCACTACCCCGGCGCCATCACCGTCGAGGTCAGCATCCCGGTGGCGGGCACCGCGGGCGAGAAGGTGTCGTTGGCCTATGCCCGCGTTTCCCCTGATGCCGCCGGCCGCTTCCACCCATCCCACTCGGGCTGGCCAGACTCGTTTGACGGCGTCTACGGCGGCTACTCTGGGCGCGAGCTTGACGTGAAGGTCGCCGGCAACCGCAGCCAGATGGCCGAGAGCCCCGATGGCTGCTCGCAAATGTCGGTCTGCAAGTTCGTGTGAATCACGACAGCCTGGTCGGGGAACGCTGAAGATTCATTGCCTTGGCGTCCAAAGCCAGGCGTCGACCGACCTCCAGCCGTGAGTCATCCAACGCCCTTCCGAGCCCCTCGGAGGGGCGTTGCGCATTGGCTCGTCGTGCTCCACGTCGAAGACATGAACGACGCCAAGACCGACGCCACGACCGACGCGCCGACCGCTGATGCCGCTCCCCGCGAAGAGGGAAAAAACTTCATTGAAGCCGTCATCGACGACGACAACGCCAGCGGCAAGCATGGTGGCCGGGTCGTGACGCGCTTTCCTCCCGAGCCCAATGGCTACCTGCACATAGGTCACGCCAAGAGCATCGTGTTGAACTTCAGCCTCGCGCAAAAGTACGGCGGCCGGACCCACCTGCGCTTCGACGACACCAACCCACTGACCGAAGAGGTCGAATACGTCGACTCCATCCAAGCCGACGTTCGCTGGTTGGGCTTCGACTGGGGCGAGTACCTGTACTTTGCGTCAGACTACTTCGAGCAGCTCTATATGTATGCTGAGGAGCTGATCAAGCTCGGCAAGGCGTACGTCTGCAGCTTGTCGGGCGATGAGGTCTCCGCCTACCGCGGTGATTTTCATACGCCCGGTCGCAACTCGCCGTACCGGGACCGCAGCGTCGACGAGAACCTGGCCCTGTTCCGGGATATGCGCGCCGGCAAATATGCCGACGGGGAGCACACGCTGCGCGCCAAGATCGACATGACGTCGGGCAATCCCAACCTGCGGGACCCGCCCATCTACCGCATTCGGCGTGCCCATCATCACCGTACAGGTGATGCTTGGTGTATTTACCCGCTTTACGATTACACCCACTGCGTGAGCGATGCGATTGAAGGCATCACCCATTCCATCTGCACCCTCGAATTCGAGGCCCACCGGCCGCTCTATGATTGGGTCCTCGCGGCGCTGCGCGAGATCCCGGCTGGTGCGCCCATCGCGCCGCCGCCGGGCAACCCCCAGCAGATCGAGTTCGCTCGCCTCAATCTGAACTACACGGTCATGTCGAAGCGGCTGTTGCTGCAGTTGGTCAACGACCGACACGTCGACGGCTGGGACGATCCGCGCATGCTGACGGTGTCGGGGCTTCGACGTCGAGGCTATACGCCTGGCGCCGTGCGCCGCTTCGAGCA
>CAJBHN010000455.1 GCA_903952805.1 uncultured Myxococcales bacterium
CAGACGGGTGCGGCGGCGCCGGGAGACCCTGATTGGGTTCGGCAGTTTGGCGGCGGCGAGCCGTCGACCGACGACGACGCCCGCGCCTTTGGCGGCCTGTGCGTGCTGCTGGCCTGCGACGACACCACCGCCCGGGCCTGGATCCGCGACGCCAGCGCGGTGCCGGCGGCGGCTCCCCGACTCTCGGTGTTGCTCGATATGGGCCAAGAACTGTTGGGCTTGGAGCCCGCCTGGCGCCCCACGATGGCCCACGTCGCCGCGCGGGTGCAGGGAATACGCGACCTGTGGGGTGGGGCCGCCCCCGGAACCGCATCTCTCGAAGCCAACAGACCCCCATTGGATGACCAGTGCGCGGCGACATCGCCGATGGCGCGCCCGGCACATTCGGGCATCGACAACGTCGTGACCCACATGATGGAGGGCGAAGAGGACTCTGCGGACCATCGGCCGGGCCTGCGGCGCATCGGCCGCTACGTGTTGGTCGAGCCGATCGGCGCCGGCGCCATGGGTCAGGTCTGGCGGGCCATCGACGACGACACGGGCGAGGCGGTGGCGGTCAAGCTCATCGGCAAGGGCGTGGTGCCGACGGCCAAGGCCAGGCAGCGCTTTCAGAAGGAAGCCCGGCTGTTGTCGGAGTTGCGGCATCCCGGGGTGGCCCGCTTCCTCGGTGCCGGTGAGCTGTCAGGGAGCCTCTATCTCGTCACCGAATTGGTGGACGGCACGCCGTTGAAGACGGTGGTGCGAGACCACGGCCCAAGCCCCGAGCGTGAGGCCATCGCCATCGTCGCCGACCTGGCCCGCGCCCTCATCGACGTCCACGACAACGGCATCGTCCATCGCGACATCAAGCCCGACAACATCATGGTGGTGGCCGACAGCACCCGGCACGGCACGCGGGTCAAGCTCATCGACTTTGGCGTCGCCCGCCACCTCGAGGAGGCCGGTTCCATGGCGATGACCCGCGAGGGGACTGTGCTGGGGACGCCGCTGTACATGTCGCCCGAGCAGGCCCGGGGTGAGCCCGTCGATGCCCGCAGCGACGTGTACGCCGTCGGCACGACGCTTTTTGAAATGCTGGTCGGTGAAGCCCCCTTTGCCGGGCGCGGCGTGGCCCATGTCCTGGCCATGCAGATCGAGCAGGTGCCACCCAAAGTCACGGACTTGCGCCCAGATGCCTCTGCTGAGGTAGCCGCCGTCGTCGCTCGCTGCCTCGAGAAGCAGCCGGGCCACCGCTACCAGGACGCACGCGAACTCCTCGCCGCGCTGCTGCCCCTCATCGGCCAGACCGCCACCCCGGTGGAGCAATCGCCGGCGAGCCCCGCGGTGCGCCGCTATGTCTTCACTTTCCAATTGTCGTCGCCGCCGTCGGCACTGTGGCCCCTGATCTCCAACACCGAGCGCCTCAACAAGGCCATCGGCCTGCCCGTCGTCGAGGAATCGGTCGTTGTCGCCGACGGCGAGGTCTCCCGCTTTGGCCACAGCAGACAGGTCGGCCTCGATCTCGCCTGGCGCGAGCACCCCTACGAGTGGGTCCACGAGCGTCGCCTCGGCGTGCAGCGCGACTACAACGAAGGTCCGTTGCGGTGGATGCGCTCCAACGTGGAACTGATCCCCGACGGCGGCGGCACACGCCTGGTGCAAACCATTGAGGTGGAACCCCGCGGTCTCATCGGCAAGGCGGCGGCAGCCATCGAGATCGGGCTGCGGACCCGTCGCGGTCTCGAGAAGGTCTACCAGCGCATTGATGCGCTGGTGGGTGGCCGCCTCGGAGCGGCGGTGGGCCTGGACGCCTTCGAGGCCACGCAGCCCATCGCTGGCGACGTTGACATCCGCCTGGCACGCCTGGAACAACTGGCGGTCAAACAAGGGGCGTCGGCCAAGGCCATCGAGGCCATTGGCTCGTTTGTACGGCTGGCCTCGTCACAAGAACTGGCGCGAATGCGACCCCTGGCCCTCGCCCGACGCTTCGCCATGGCCGACAGCGAGTTCGTCGACGCCTGCTACCACGCCGCCAGCGTCGGCATCTTGCGTCCATTGTGGGACCTGCTGTGCCCCAGTTGTCGGGTCCCGTCGTCGGTCGAGGAAACCCTCAAGGCCCTGCGCACCCATGGGCATTGTGAGGTCTGCAACCTGGAGTTCAGCCTCGACCTCGCCAGCTCCATTGAACTGGTCTTTCAGGTTCATCCGTCCCTGCGTCACGCCGACGCTGCGACCTACTGCATTTCGTCCCCCGCCCACACGCCCCATGTGCTGGCCCAGTTGCGCGTGCCCGTCGGTGAGCATGTCACCGTCGACGTCAGCCTGCCCGAGGGCCAGTATCTGATTGCCTGCCGCACCCTGCCGTTGGGCATCACGTTTCGCGTGCGGGCCGGCGCTCCCCGCAGCCGCTTGGACATCGCTCTGTCCCAGCACATGTCTCAGCACATATCGACGACCACTCGCGAACTGCCGATGGGTCGCCAAGAGATCGTGCTGCACAACACCCTCGACCGCGCCCACCTGGTGCGCATCGAGCGCATGACACCGCGCGACGATGTGTTGACCGGGTCGCGGGCGCTGTCGTCGTCGTTGTTCAAGCGCCTCTTTCCCGGTGAGGTGCTCGCCGATGGGGCCCTCGTGCGCGTGGCCGCCGTGACCATGTTGTTGGTCGAGCCCTGCCTTCGCGCGGATCGGCGCCTGGCCATTGAGGACCTCTACGGCCTCTACCGCAGCATCGACGACGTCGTCGCCAACCACGGCGGCGCCGTCGTCCGCCTCCACGGCGACGGTGCGCTGTCGGTGTTTGACGACGCTGCCGCTGCGGTGCGGGCCGCCACAGTCCTTGGCCAGTCACACTCGGGTGTGGGGCTGCGTGCGGCGGTACATCGGGCCAGCGCTGGCGCCGTCACCCTCAATGAGCGCCTCAACTACTTCGGTGCCTGCGTGCAGGAAATCATCGAACTCGTGGCCCGCGCCAAACCCGGCGAGCTGGTGATCTCCGATGCCATCGCCGACGACGAAGACGTCCAGGAAGCCCTCCGCCGCAGTGAGCCCGTCGAGGCCACCCTTGACGACGTTGGCCTGCGACGAAGGCTCGGGCCCTCCGTGCTGTCGTCGTTTGCGTCCGAGGCGCCCGCTGTCCCGTGACCGTCAGCGCGGCGGCAGCGACAGCTGGGCCCGGGCCTCGTCGATGTTGGCCACCTGGCGACCCGTGAGCTCCACCAGCCTGGCGGCGTGCTCGACGAGCTGGCCGTTGGAAGAGGCCATGGTGCCGCTCGGCAGATAGAAGTTGTCCTCGAG
>CAJBHN010000456.1 GCA_903952805.1 uncultured Myxococcales bacterium
CGCTTCAGATCACGCGCCGATGCCCGAGGAACCGACAGCGGCAGTGCTAGAGGTCCCGACATCATCGCTGCAGATCAGAACCGATGCGCAATTGGAACCCGGTACGAACTTTCGGGGCGCGGTACTAGACGTCGCCGCCATCGCCGAAGGCCACGTCGACGACGGTGCCGATGCCGGCGCGGTTGACCAACAGGTCGGCGAAGGTGCCCGGCGTGCCAGCGGTGGTGGCAAACATCGTCACGGTGTCGCTGCGGGTCTGGCCGGCGCTGTCGGTGGCGGTGAACGTGATCACGTGCTTGCCGGGGACGAGGTTCATCAAAGGCGACGAGCCGCTGCCTTGCTCACCGCTGGCGCTGTCGGTCCACAAGAGTGCCAGGGCGGTGCCGTCTTCGGCGTCGGTGGCGGTACCCGAAAACGACGTCGGCACGCCGCTGGTCACCGTCACGCCATCGCCAGGCGAGGTGATGGTCACCGTCGGCGGCGTGCTCACAAAGAACGTCACGGTGGTGGAGCGGCTGTCGGCGCCGTCGGTGGCCCGACGAGACCGTCATGCGCCTCGACGACGACAGGGTCTTTGCATCCTTCGTCGACAACTGGACGGCGCTGCGGGCCCGGCACCGCTGACGTCAGTCGAGGGTGGGCAGGTCGGCCTCGACGGCGAGGGCCGGATAGCTCCCCGTCGTCAAGACCCACACCGGGGCGCCCAGGGGGCTCAAGGCCGCGACGTCGGCGTCTTGGAGGTCGGGGGTCGCGAGGCCGACGGCGTTGCCCACGGTGCTTGGGGTGCCGCCCGTCACGCCCGCCACAGTGAAGCCCAAAGCGGCATCGTACAGCACCGAGGTGGCGACGACGTTGTTGCGGCCAAAGGCGGTGATGGCGTCGCCGTCAACCACGGAGGCGGTGATGGTGGCGGCACTCACGCCCCGGGTGATGGTGGTGGCGCCGGCCGCTTCCGCCACGAGGCCCGCGATCCGCTCGGTGCCGTCGAAAGAGCCCACGACGAGCACGTCTGTCAGCGAAGCGCCCGCCAACGTCACCGCCGCGATGCCGCCAAAGCGGTTGGCCGGACCCGTGATGGTCACCCGGGCCACCGCCCGCTCGACGCTGCCCTGCATGGTCTCGATGATGCCGCCGGCCTTGGAGCGGGTCGTGGAGATGGTGCCCACAAAGACCGCATCGGAAACGACGGCGCCACTGGCCAGCAGGCGCACGATGCCGCCGACGAATTCGCCGCCGTTGTTGGTGATGGTGCCGCGAAACGAGACTCGACGGACGATGTCCCCGCTCAGACCCGTCACCATGATGCCCGCCAACTGGCCACCGGTGCCCGTGAGGGTCCCGCTCACATGAACGTCTTCAACAAGAACCGGATTGGTGCCGCTGCGACCGACAGCGACGACGGCGGACAGGGTCCCGCCGGTCACGTTCACGTTGGTCAGCTGGAGGCGACGGATGGTGGCACCGTCCACGTTGATGAACAGGGCGGTAGACCCGGCCCCGTTCAAGGACAGGCCGTCGATGACATGGCTGCCACCGTCGAAGATGCCAGAGAACACCGGGATGGGCGTGATGAGCGATTCGCTCAGGTCGAGGTCCCGGGTCACGAGGAACGCTCCGTCGGGGGCAGTGCTGACGGCGTTGAGCTGGGCCGCAGTGCAGACAAAAAACGGGTCACCGTCGACGCCTCCTCCGCCGCCAAACGGCGTGCCGACAGGGTCACAGGGTTCGCCTTCGCCCTCGCCTTCGCCTTCGCCTTCGCCTTCGCCTTCGCCCTCGCCTTCGCCTTCGCCTTCGCCTTCGTCTTCGCCTTCGCCTTCGCCTTCGCCTTCGCCTTCGCCGGCAAGGACATCGCCGACATCGAAGGGGGCGGTCAGGGGTTCGGCAGCGCAACCCGCCAGCATGCAGGCTGCAGCACCGACGGACAGAGACAACTTGGCGCGCTTCACAGGGACTCCACACAGTTGGGTCAACGGTTTCGTTGGCAAAGCTCTCTCACGCGAGCGGTCTCCCTGAAAAGTGCCACATTTCTTTGGGCCGCTGGGGCCCGTCAGATCGCCGTTGGATCGGCCGGCTGCTCGGTGATTCCAATGGTCCTGTCCATCTTCGGGTCAGCGCTGCTGCTCGGCGCTGCAGCCGGGAATGGTTGGCGGCATGACGGCTGCCATCTCTCGCGGCGGACAGGAAGAACAGGGCGCCTTTTCAAGGAAAGGCCTCGCAGCACCCCCGGCAAAACTGCTCTTTTGTTCAAGCTCGCGATCCGCTGAACCGCCCGAAACCGGCTCTTTCAGGCCATCGGGCGCAGCACCGCCGGGGCCCGAAGGGTTCCCTCTGGTCAACGCACGAGTCGTCCGTCGGAACGGGACATTGCGCAAGCTCGCTCCGCTCGCGTGCGCAATGTGCAACGGCGGTGGCGTGGTTCAGGGCGGCAGGGAACAGCTCAAGCGTTATAGGCGGCGCCTGGGCCCGCAGGGTCGGGAGCGGTTCAGCCCGCAACCCGAGGTGCCCGAGGATCTTCTTCGCCACATCGGGCTCCTCGATGCAGGCGATGAGCCGCATCTGGCCCTGACAGCGCGAACACTTCAGGACATCGACCGATAGGGAACCCTTCGGGCCCCGCCGAAGACCCGCTTCAGCAGCGAGGCCCAATCGAGGCGATA
>CAJBHN010000457.1 GCA_903952805.1 uncultured Myxococcales bacterium
CTGACCCTTGGGCTGACGTCGCTGTTGCTGGTGCAGATGCTGTTCAATGTCTGTGTGGTGCTCGGCCTGGTGCCCACCAAGGGCATCACGCTGCCCTTTGTCTCCTACGGTGGCTCGTCGCTGGTGGCGTCGATGTTCATGGCCGGCATGCTGTTGCGCCTGATCAGCGAAGGCCTTGCATCGCCATCTGAGCAAAGCTCCCGCCGCGAACGCTGGCCCACCGGAGGTGCCTCGTGAAGCTGGTCATCGCGGGCGGCGGCACCGGCGGTCATTTGTTTCCGGGCATCGCTGTCGCCGAGGCGCTGTTGGAGCGGGACCCGGCCTCGGAGGTGCTGTTCATCGGCACCGCCAGGGGCATCGAATCGCGCGCCGTTCCCAAGGCTGGCTTTGCGCTGGAACTCATTGAGGTCAGCGGCCTCAAGGGCGCCGGCGTCGCGCAGCGGGCCAAAACCCTGGCCCTGCTTCCCAAGGCCGGTTTCGACTCGCGCCGGATATTGCAGCGCTTTGGTGCTGACGCCGTCATCGGCGTCGGTGGCTACGCCTCCGGCCCCGCCCTCGTCGCGGCCCGCCTGATGGGCCTGCCGACCGCCATCTGCGAGCAGAACTCGGTCCCCGGCATCACCACCCGCATCTTGTCTCGGCTGGTGGATCGCATCTACGTCACCTTTGCGGCATCGCTGTCGTCGTTCCCTGCCAAGAAGACCGAATTGGTGGGCAACCCGGTACGCAAGAGCTTCCGCGACGCCGCCCACCGCAGCGTCGACGGCAGTTCCGCCAGCGTCGTCTCCGGTCGCATCTTCACCTTCGGCGGCAGCCAGGGGGCGAGGCCCCTCAACGAGGCCGTGCCTGCAGCCCTGGGACTGCTCAAGCGCAGAGGCCACGACGTCACGGCACTGCACCAGGCGGGCAAGGACGCCGCCACCGACGTCGGCGCCGCCTACGCCGCTGTCGGCGTCACGGCCGAGGTCACGCCGTTCATCGATGACATGGTCTCCGCCTACCGCGCCGCGGAACTCGTCGTGTGCCGCGCTGGCGCCACCAGTTGTGCCGAGGTCACCGCCCTTGGTGTCGCGGCCATCCTGGTGCCCTTCCCGCAGGCCGCCGACGACCACCAAACCATGAACGCCCGAGACCTCGTCGACCAGGGCGCCGCCCTGCTGATGCCCCAGACGGCACTGAGCCCCGAGCACCTCGCTGACGTCATCGAGGGCCTGTTGAACGATCAGGCTTCTCTTGCTCGCTTGCGAGCCAGGGCCAAAGACGCTGGCCGCCTCGACGCCGCCGCTGTCATCGCCGACGCCGCCATCGCGGGCTTTCTGCCGAGGCAACACCCGACCACTGACAGGAACCAGCCAGCATGACGACGACGCTTTTTCGCGGTCGCGTACGACGCGTGCATTTTGTCGGCATCGGCGGCATCGGCATGTCCGGCATCGCCGAGGTTTTGCTGGACCTGGGTTTCGCCGTCAGCGGCAGCGACGCCAAGGTGTCAGACACGACCCGTCGCCTGACCGACAAGGGCGCCGTCGTTCATCTGGGCCACGCCGCCGAACACGCTGACCGCGCCGACGTCGTCGTGGTGTCGTCGGCCGTGCGCGCCGACAATCCCGAAGTGGCCCGGGCCAGGGCCCTGGGTGTCCCCGTCATCCCGCGCGCCGAGATGCTCGCCGAGCTGATGCGCCTCAAACACGGCGTCGCCGTCGCCGGCAGCCACGGCAAAACCACGACGACGTCATTGGTGGCCGCCATCCTCAACGAGGGGGGCCTTGACCCCACGGTCATCATCGGCGGCAAGGTCAACCAGCTCGGCAGCAATGCCCAGACGGGTCGGGGGGAGACCCTGGTGGCCGAGGCCGACGAGTCCGACGGCTCGTTCTTGCGCCTCACGCCCACCATCGCGGTGGTGACCAACCTCGATCTCGAGCACGTCGACCACTACACCGGTGGCCTCGAGCAGCTCAAAGATGCATTCCTGACGTTCATCAACAAGGTGCCGTTTTACGGGCTGGCGGTGCTGTGCATCGACGCCGACAACGTGCAGGCCTTGCTGCCCCGCGTTGACCGCCGCCACGTCACCTATGGCCGCTCCCGCCAGGCCGATTGGCAAGCGGAAGACGTCGTGCACAGCGGCCTGACGTCGACATTCTTGGTCAAGCACCGGGGCACCGAGCGCGGCCGGGTGACCTTGAATCTGGTGGGCGCCCACAACGTGTTGAATGCCCTGGCGGCCATCGCGGTCGCCGATGAGCTGGGCATCGCCTTCGAGGCCAGCACCCGCGCGTTGCAGGCCTTTGGTGGTGTTCAGCGGCGCTTCACCCACAAGGGTGAATGCGGCGGCGTCATCGTCGTCGACGACTATGGCCACCACCCCGCCGAAATCAGGGCCACCCTGGCCGCCGCCCGTGGCGCCTATCCAGAACGGCGCATCCTGGTGCTGTTCCAGCCCCATCGCTATTCACGAACCGCGAGTTTGCTGGAAGAGTTCGCCAGGGCCTTCAACGACGCCGACAGCGTCCTGGTCGCCCCGGTCTACGGCGCTGGGGAAGCCCCGATCGAGGGCGCCGACGCGACCCACCTGGCCGCCCTGGCCCGCAGCCACGGCCATCGCGACGTCAGCGCGGTCGACTCCCTTGCGGCTGGCGTGGCCGCCCTGACGACGCAGGCCCGCGCGGGCGACCTTGTGCTGACCCTGGGGGCCGGCGACGTCACCAACACCGGCCCAGAGCTGTTGAGCGCCCTGGCGGCCCGCGGTGGCGGCCCATGAGCACACGCGACCTCAGCTGGCGCGACGGGCTCCTGGAGCTGTGGTCGGACCTGGAGGTCGAGGTGGACGCACCGCTGTCGCGTCGCACCACATTTGGCATCGGCGGACCTGCCGATCTGCTCGTCACGGCCCACGACGACGACACCGTCCGACGCGTCCTGCAGGGCGTCGAGCTGTCAGCCCAGCCCGTGTTCGTGCTCGGTGGGGGCTCGAACCTGTTGGTCGGCGACGGTGGCATCCGGGGCGTCGTGCTGACCCTGGCAGGTGGCCTGGCCGAGCTGCACATCGAAGATGGAGGCCAGCGCCTGGTGGTCGGCTGCGGCTGCACCTACCCCCGGCTGACCCGCACAGCGCTGGACCTGGGCTGGCCAGGGGCGGTGGGCTGGATGGGTACCCCCGGGCAGGTCGGCGGCGCGGTCATCATGAACGCGGGTTCCCGCTTTGGCGAAATCGGTGACGACGTCGCCACGGTCGAAGCTGTCGCCGCCACCGGCCTGGTCGCCTTCGACCACGATGCCTGCGCCTTTGGCTACCGGACCAGCATGTTTCAGCAGCGGGGCGTGGGTGGAGCACGTGTTGACGCTTCGATCAGTTCGGTAGATCAGCAAGTGTCTCGCTTGGTGTTGACGCGTGTGATCCTCAAGTGCGACAAGTCTTCGACTGAAAATGCGAGAGAACTTGACGCCACTGCCAAAGACCTGCTCGCCCGCCGCCACCGGAGCCAACCCAAGCTCCGGAGCGCCGGTTCCTTGTTCAAAAATCCACCAGGCGATGCCGCGGGGCGGCTCATTGAAGCCGCGGGACTGAAGGGGTTCACGATGGGTCACGCGCAGGTCAGCCCGGTGCATGCCAACTTCGTCGTCAACCTTGGCGGCGCGTCCGCTCGGGACGTTGTCGCCGTGGCGGACCACGTGCAGGCGACCGTGCAAGCCCACAGCGGCGTGACGCTCGAGTGGGAAGTCCGCCGCGTCGGTGACTTCAGCACCCCAGCAGCTGCTGGAGCGCTGGCATGAACCAGCCACTGCGCGACAGCTCCACGAGCAGCCTCCGTCCCCGGGCGGCTCGATCATCCTTGACGCCGCGGCCGGTGACGTCGCCCCCCCGCAAGGCTGGCACCAGTCCACGGCTGCCGGTCCAATCAGGCAATGGCGACGGCCCACTGCAGCGGCGTCTCAAGGCGACGCTGTTGGCGGCCGTCGCGGCCGGCTCGGCGTTTGGCGTCGTCAAGGTGAGCGAACTGCTGGAGACAAGTCGCCACCTGCCGTTGCGCACCGTGTCGGTGACCAGTCTGAGCAGCGTCCAAGACCACGGCGATGACCAGTCCGTCCTCGATGCGACCCGGATCAACGAGGTGCGGGCCTACGCTGAACTCGAAGACGGTGAACCGTGGCTTGGCATCAGCATTGACGACGTCAAGGCGAAGGTGGAGCGCCATCCCTTCGTGCGCGAAGCCCGGGTGCAACGTCGGGCACCAGACACCATCGAGATCGCCGTCGAGCTGCGAGCGGCCGCGGCCATCCTGCGCCAGGACGAGCGCCTCTACCTCGTCGACATTGACGGCGAGGTCATGAAGCGCGTGCGCCCCGGCGACGACGTCGACCTCGCTTTGATCAGCCTGCTCGGTCCAGACGCCGGGACGGTGCCAGCAGAAGCCGCGTCCGACGCCGCAGTCGCCACCGAAGCCACGCGTCTGCGCGGGCTTGGCGAAGCCCTTGCCATTGTTGAGGCCTGTGGGCGCCACGGCATCGCCAACCGCCTCAGTGAGGTGGTGGCCGTCCCCGGAGCCGGGTTCGAAGTCGTCTTTGACGACGGCGCCCGCGCTCGCCTGGGTGAAAACGATATCGACAACAAGCTCCTCCGACTGCTGTCGGCGGAGCGTCGGTTGAAAGAGAAGGGACGTTCCTTCTCGTTCATGTGGCTCGACGATGCGCAGCGCCCCGAGAGGGTCGCCGTGCGTCTCCGGCCGGTGACGGAGACGACACCGGTCGGTGGATGATGACGCGCCTGTGAGAGCAGGCGAGGACAGATAGCGACGTCGCGAGAGCGGCGCGTTGGAGGATTTGATGGCAACGAAGCGCACACCCAGGCGAGAGAATCTCGTCGTGGGCCTCGACATCGGCACAACCAAGATCTGCGCCGTCGTCGGTGAGGTCACGCCCGAGGGCGTCGACATCGTCGGCATCGGCACTGCTCCCTCGCGCGGTCTTCGGCGGGGTGTGGTGATCAATATCGAGGCGACCGTCGCTGGAATCAAGAAAGCTGTCGAAGAAGCTGAACTGATGGCGGGCTGCGAGATCAGCTCGGTCTACGCCGGCATCGCTGGTGGCCACATCCGCGGCTTCAACAGCCACGGCATCGTCGCCGTCAAAGACCGCGAAGTCACCGACGCCGACGTCGAGCGCGTCATTGACGCTGCCAAGGCCGTCGCCATCCCCGTCGACCGCGAAGTCATCCATATCTTGCCGCAAGAGTTCGTCATCGACGACCAGGACGGCATCAAGGAGCCGCTGGGCATGAGCGGCGTGCGCCTGGAGGCCAAGGTCCACATCGTGACCGGCAACGTCACCAGCGCCCAAAACATCGTCAAGTGCGCGCAGAAGTGTGCCTTGAACGTCTCCGACATCGTCCTTGAGCAGCTGGCGTCGTCGCTGGCAGTGCTCGGCGAAGACGAAAAGGAGCTCGGGGTCGCGCTCGTCGACATTGGCGGCGGCACCACCGACATCGCCATCTTCCATGGTGGTTCCATCCAGCACACTTCGGTGGTCGTCATCGGTGGCCAGCACATGACCAACGACATCGCCGTCGGCCTGCGCACGCCGCAGGAAGACGCCGAGGCGATCAAGAAGCGTTGGGGTTGCGCCTCCAGCAAGATGATCAAGCCCGGCGAGATGATCGAGGTCCCCAGCATCGGCGGCCGCAAGTCCCGCGAGCTGTCGCGCCAGATCCTGGGTGACATTCTCGAACCCCGGGTCGTCGAGATTTTCGAACTCGTTCAGCGCGAGATCGAAAAGATGAAGCTGACCGAGCTGCTGGCCTCTGGCGTCGTTCTCACCGGTGGCAGCTGCCTGCTGCCCGGCATGGTCGAAGTCGCCGAAGAAATCATCGGCCTGCCGGTGCGCCTGGGCGTCCCCCGCCACGTGGGCGGCCTCGCCGACGTCGTGCGCAGTCCCGTCTACTCCACCGGCGTCGGCCTGCTCATGTACGGCGCCCAGCAAGAGATGGCCGAGCGTCAGCACTTCCGTGCCCGCGACGAGAACATCTACACGAAGGTCAAGAAGCGCATGAGCGCATGGCTGGAAGACGTCCTCTGAGCTGCCCCGCGGGGTTCAGTCGACAGTTTCGTCACGTCGTTTAATCGTCACTTCCAATACTTCTCAATTTACAGGATTGAACATGATCGAGTTTGAAGAGTCCGCTTCTCGTGGTCCCCGCATCAAGGTCATCGGCGTCGGTGGCGGCGGCGGCAACGCCATCAACAACATGATTGAGCGAGGCATCGCTGGCGTTGAGTTCCTCGTCGCCAATACCGACATCCAGGCCCTCGGGGCCAACCGCGCCCCCCAGCGCCTGCAGCTCGGCAAAGACAGCACCAAGGGCCTCGGCGCGGGCGCCAAGCCCGACGTGGGCGCCGGCGCGGCCAAGGAGTCCATCGACCGCATTGAAGAGCTCGTGCACAGCGCCGACATGGTGTTTGTGTCCGCCGGCATGGGCGGCGGCACCGGCACCGGCGCCGCACCGATCATCGCCGACGTCGCTCGTCGTCAGGGGGCCCTGACCGTCGGTGTGGTGACCAAGCCCTTCGCCTTCGAAGGCGCCCGTCGTCGCAAGCAGGCTGAACGGGGTATCGAGGCGCTCAAGCAGGCCGTCGATACGCTGATTGTGGTGCCAAACGACCGCCTGCTGGCCATGTGCAGCAAAGACACGTCGATGATGGACGCCTTCAAGATGGCCGACCAGGTCCTCTTCAACGCCGTCAAGGGCATCTCAGACATCATCACCCAGCAGGGTGTCATCAACGTCGACTTCGCCGACGCTGTCGCCGTCATGTCTTCCCAGGGCCTGGCGCTGATGGGCATCGGCACGGGCTCAGGCGACAAGCGCGCGGTCGACGCCGTCCAAATGGCCATCTCCAGCCCACTGCTTGAGGAAGTCAGCATCGAAGGCGCCACCGGCATCCTCGTCAACGTCACCGGCGGCTCCAACCTGACGCTGCACGAAGTCCAGGAGGCCATCGCCCTCGTGGAAGCAGCGGCCCACGACGACGCCAACATCATCTTTGGCTACGTCGTCGACGAGAGCATGGGTGACGACGTCACGATCACCGTGATCGCCACCGGCTTCGAACGCGGACGTCGCCTTGATGAAACCAGCAACACCGTCGGCCACAGCGCTCAAGGCCCGACCGCGGCCCAGCAACGTGTCGACGCCGACGTGCCGACCTACATCCGCAACGGCTGGAAGCAGGGCAAGAACCTGAGCCCCCAGGCCGAGCTGCCCATCGCTGCCCAGGCGCCGTCGTACGCCGCGCCAGCGGCCTACGCGATGCCGGTGGCGCACGTGGCCAACGTGGCCAACGTGGTCAACATGAACGCTCCTGCCAACGCGCCCATGGCTGCGGCCATCGCGGCATCGGCCCAGGCCGTCGTCACCGCGTCGCCACTCGAAGCCCCCCCCGCGGCGGTGGCTGAAGCCATGCCGTCGCCGCCGACGCCGCCGTCGGCCCGCCGGGGCCTGATCTCGATGCTGCCTCCCGTCGACGAAGAGGTCCCGGCCATGGCCGTGGCGGCTTCGGCGGGACCACCGCGCCGGGAAGTCGGCCGCGGCTCCCCCGTCCACCGCCAGGCCGCCGTGGCGATGTCGACGTCGGGCATCGGCGAGGATGACGAGTACGACATCCCCGCGTTTCTGCGCCGCAACGCCGAGTGAGGTCGACCAGCCCACCGGCGGTCGTCGACTGAAACGAGGGGGCGCAGGCCCCCTCGTTTCGTTGGTGGGACGCCAATGCACGGCCCCGAACCGTGGCGGGCGTACAACCCGGGGCCGTGGGGCAACGTGATTGGCGTCCGCTGCCCACTCGACGTCGACATCATTTGGGCCGGAGGCGAATCCGCGCTACCCTGGACAGATGTCCACGACATCGTCACGCATCTCCCTGGCGCTCCTCGTCTTCGCCGCAGGCCTCGGCGCTTGCTCAGACCCGCCGGCCACGCCCGCCCCCGCGCAATGCGTCCTCGATACCGACTGCGACGCCGACGCCATCTGCCGCGACAACGCCTGCGTGCCATCGCTGGTGTCGGGCGAGGGCGAAGGTGAGGGCGAAGGCGAGGGAGAGGGCGAGGGCGAGGCGCCCGTGGGCGTGCTCACGTCGCTGAGCGGCGCCGACATCGAATTCGGCGCCACCCGCGTCGGCACGGCCGTCGAAAAAGTCGTCACGCTGAAGAATACCGGCAACGCCGCGTTGACCATCTTCCAGCTCGTCGTCGACGACGACACCGGCACCTTCACGTCGCTGCCATCGGGCAGCACCACCATCAGCCTCGACCCGGGCGCAGAGACCGCAGTCGCGCTGACCTATGTGCCCAACGACGGCACGCCAGATGCGGCGATCCTCAATGTGCTGCATGACGGCGAGGGACAACTGCTGCGCCTGAATCTTGCCGCCGAGTTCAAGGGCTCGCCGCTGGCCAGCGTCACGCTCACCGCCGAGGCCACGGCCCCCGAAGCCATCGACGTCGACCTCGGCGGCGTCCCCGTCGGCTCGACCCAGCAGGTGTCGCTCATCGTGCGCAACCGTGGTTCGGCAGACTCGATCGTCGCCGTCACCGGCACCACGCTGACGCCGTCGCTGCCCCCGTTTTCCATCGCCCATGGCGCCGTCGCCCCCGACGCGGGCGCGTTGCTCGCGGGCAGCGGCTCGGGCGATGCGTTCACCATCACCGCGACGTTTGCGCCCCTCGCCACCGGCCCGCAGCAGGCCACCGTCACCATCGCCTTTGACCTGCAGGGGACCATCGAGCGCCGCGACATCGTGCTGCGCGGCACCGGCACCAGCGGACTGCTGCAGGCAACGCCCGGCAGCGTGGAGTTTGGCGATGTCTTCATCGGCCGCGCCCGCTCGCAAAACGTCGTCGTCAAAAACGTCGGCACCGCGCCGGTCACCATCAACAGCATCGCCCTGGTCGATGGCAGCGTCGTCACGGTGCAAAACCCCGCGATGCCACAGGTCCTCGCCGCC
>CAJBHN010000458.1 GCA_903952805.1 uncultured Myxococcales bacterium
CGCTACCCGAGCCTCATGCCTGTTTTTGCGCCCCTCGACGCCGACAGTTCCTTTGCCACTGAAGAAGAACGGATTCTCGCTCTGTGGGAGCGGGGCGGCATCTTTGCCCGCTCAGTCTCGGAGCGTCCCGCCGACAACGCCTACATCTTCTACGACGGGCCCCCGTTTGCGACCGGGCTGCCCCACTACGGCCACCTCGTGGCGAGCACGCTCAAGGACATCGTCCCCCGCTACTGGACCATGCGCGGCCACCGCGTGGAGCGTCGCTTCGGGTGGGACACCCATGGCTTGCCGATCGAGATGGACGTCGAAAAAAAACTTGGCCTCAAGGGCCCTGGCGACATCAAGGCCTTCGGCGTCGACAAGTTCAACGAGGAGTGCCGCTCGGGCGTGCTGCGCTACGTCGACGAGTGGCGAAAAACCATCACCCGGGTCGGTCGCTGGGTCGACTTCGACAACGACTACAAGACCATGGATCTCTCATTCATGGAGAGCGTGTGGTGGTGCTTTAAACAGCTCTTCGAGCAGGGCCTCGTCTACGAAGGCCTGCGGGTGATGCCGTATTCGTGGCGGCTGTCGACGCCGCTGTCGAACTTCGAAGCCGGCCTCGACTACCGCGACGTCGACGATCCCGCCCTGACGGTGCGCGTGCCCCTCAAGGCGTATCCGGGCGAGCACCTGCTCATCTGGACCACGACCCCCTGGACCCTCCCGTCGAACCTCGCCGTCGCCGTCGGCAAGGACATCACCTACGTTCGAGCGAAGGCAGAGCACGACGACGGCAACACCTACATCGTCGCGAAGGACCTCGCCGCTGCCGTCCTTGGCAAGGGCCACGTCGTCGTCGAGGAATGCCTCGGTGAGACCCTCGTGGGCCTTGAGTACCAGCCCCTGTTTCCGTTCTTCAAGGATGAAGCCGACTTCGGCGCCTTCCAGGTGATCGCGTCCAGCCACGTCACGACGACGGACGGCACCGGCCTCGTGCACATGGCCCCCGCCTTTGGCGAAGACGACTTCAACGCCTGCAAGGCTGCGGGCATCCGTGTCGTCGACCCCGTCGACGACGAAGGCAACTTCAAGAGCAGCGTGCCCCCCTATGCCGGCCGCAACATCAAGGACGCCGACAAGGACATCATCAAGGACTTGAAGGCCCAGGGCAGCGTCTTCAAGCACGCCACCCTCAAGCACGCCTATCCGTTCTGTTGGCGCAGCGGCACGCCCCTCATCTACAAGACGACCCCGTCTTGGTACGTCAACGTCGAGAGCCTGCGCGAGCGCATGGTGGCGGCCAACGCCGAGGTCCACTGGGTGCCCGATTTCGTCGGCGAGGCCCGCTTCAACAACTGGCTCAAAGAGGCCCGGGATTGGTCGATCTCCCGTTCGCGCTTCTGGGGCACCCCCATCCCCATCTGGCGCAGCGACGACGGCACCATCCACTGCATCGGGTCCTCCGAAGAGCTCGCGACCCTGACGGGCACCGAGGTCACCGACCTCCATCCCCACAAGATCGATCACCTGTCGTTCACCAAGGACGGCAAGACCTTCAAGCGGGTTCAGGAGGTCTTTGACTGCTGGTTCGAGTCGGGGGCAATGCCCTACGCCCAGGTGCACTACCCCTTTGAAAACAAAGAGAAATTTGAGAGTGCCTTCCCGGCCCAGTTCATCGCCGAAGGCCTCGATCAGACCCGCGGCTGGTTCTACACGCTGGTCGTTTTGGGCACGGCCCTGTTCGGCAAGAGCCCGTTCAAGAACGTCATCGTCAACGGCCTGGTCCTCGCCGAAGACGGCAGCAAGATGTCCAAGAGCAAGCAGAACTACCCAGACCCCATGCTGGTGCTCAATCAGTATGGCGCCGACGCGTTGCGGGCCTACCTCATCAACTCACCCGTCGTGCGCGGCGAGCCCCTGCGCTTCTCCGAGGGCGGCGTCCGCGAGGTGGTGCGCACGGTGCTTTTGCCGCTGCAAAACGCCATGGCCTTCTTCGTCACGTACGCCACTGTCGACGGCTGGGATCCAAACCAGCACCTCGCGTCGGCGCCGGCCATGGCGGATCGCCCAGAGCTCGATCGCTGGCTCGTCTCGACGCTGCAGAGCCTCGTGGGTGAGGTGAACAAGCACATGGAGGGCTACTACCTGTACAAGGTCGTGCCGCCGATGCTCTCGTTCATCGACGACCTCACCAACTGGTACATCCGTCGCAGCCGGGCCCGCTTCTGGGCCAATGGCCTGTCGGCCGACAAGCTCAGCGCCTACG
>CAJBHN010000459.1 GCA_903952805.1 uncultured Myxococcales bacterium
CCTTCGCCCTCGCCCTCGCCTTCGCCTTCGCCTTCGCCCGCCGGAGCGTCATCGCCGGGGCAGGCGACGAGGGAGGACAGGGCCATCACAGCCGTGACGACGGTGGCGGCGTGGGCGAGAGAGGCGAGAGTGGCGACGTGACGCAGCATGGTGGGGCCGTACCATGCCCGTCACGATGGCGCATTCCCCGGTGCACCGGGTGGCAGGATCAGAGGCGGAAGCGTCGCAGGGTGGGGACGGCGATGGCGACGACGGTGGCGACCACGACGACGCCGACCCCGCCCAGGACCACCGTGCTTTGGGCGCCGATGGCAGCGGCGAGAAAGCCGCTTTCGACCACCGAGAGTTGGTTGGAGCTGACGATGAAGATCATGTTCACCGCCGACACCCGGCCCCGCAGTTCGTCGGGCGTCGACAGCTGCACGGCGCTCTGGCGCAGCACCACGCTGATTTGATCGGCGGCGCCACACAGCGCGTAGAGCCCCAGCGACAGGGGAAACCACGTCGACAAGCCAAAGCCGATGGTGCCCACGCCGTAGACGACCACCGCCGCCAACAACAGCACGCCCGCCTGGCGCATCTGGGGCAGCCGCAGCAGCACCAGGCTCATCAGCAGCGCACCAACCTCGAGGGCACCCGCCAGCAGTCCGTACCCGTGGGCACCAACCTGCAAGATCTCGTCGGCAAAGACCGGCAGCAGCGCGCTGGCGCCGCCGAGGACAACGGCGACGAGGTCGAGGCCCATGCAGGCCAGCAGCACCGGGCTCTGCCTGACAAACGCCAGGCCCTCCCGCACGGCCCCCCATGAGGCGGCGCGCCGGGTGGCGGGGACCAACACCTCGACGAAAAACAGCGCACCAATGCTCGCGAGCGCCAGGACGGCGTGGACCGCATAGGCCGTGCCGACGTTGGCACTGGCGATGACGACGCCGGCCAGGGCGGGCCCCGACGCAAACGCCAGCGCCTGCACGGTGGAACCCCAGGTGACGGCGCGGGGGAGGTCTTCGCGGGGCACCATCTGCGACAGCAGCGCCGAGCGCGAGGGATTTTCAAACGCGCTGCACGCCGCCAACAGGGCCGCCAGGGCGTAGATGGCCTCGACGGAGATTCGCCCCGTCAAGGTGAGCACGCACAGCGCCGCCGACGCCGCCAGCGAGACGGTCTGGGCCACCTGGATGACACGGCGTCGATCGTTGGCATCGGCGATGGCGCCGCCGACGAGGGCCAGGCCGGCGCCAGGCACCACCATGAAGAGCCCCAGCGCCCCGGTGCGGGCCTCGCTGTGGGTCAGCGCCCACAGCTGCCACAGCAGCGAAGCCCGCAGCAACGACATCGCCGTGCCGGAGCAAAAACGACTGAAGAGGTAGAGCCTGAACGAACGATTCATGGGGCGGTCTTGGCGTCGGCGGCGCCAGCGGCGGCGTCGGCGGCGTCGTCGACCACGGCATCGCCAGGTGCATCAGACCCGCCAGCGTCGACGGTGGCCAGGGCCCGCAGCAGCAGCGGCGCCCCGACTGCCACCAACACCAGCAGGCTGACGGCTGCGACGTCGAAGCTGCGCGTCAGGCTGTCGGCGCGAGACGCCCCCGCCGCGGCGCCAGCCCTCGTCAACGCCCCCGCACCACCCGAGCCCAGCAGCATGCCGAGGGCGCCGAGGGCGTTGACGACGCCCATGGCCGCACCAACGCGGCCCACAGGCACCAGGCGGGCCACGCTGCGCAAGCTCGGCCCATAGACGCCGGCGGCACCAATACCGCCGACGACGAGCACAACGACGAGGGGCCACAGGGCATCGATGCGGGCAGCCGCGACCAGGGCCAACGCATAGGTGACGCCACCACCGACAACGGCTACCACCGGCTTGATGCCCAGGCGCGGCCACAGGGCGGTGGCGACAGCGAAGGGCACCAGAAAGGCCGAAAACAGCCGTCCGACCAACGCGTCGTCAAAGCCCCGCACCTCGTGGCACAGCAGCGAAAACGGCACGATGAACAGGCCAATGGCCAGACGTTCAGCAAAGACGAACAATCCCGCCGGCAGGGCCCGCGCCACGTCGGCAAAGCGTGGCCGTCGTCGAGGCTGCGCATCTGGCGCCCGCCCGGGTTGCAGGGCGCCCACGGCAATGGCCACCACGATGGGCAGCATCGCCCCCACCTGCAGGGGCACCTCGGGCCCAAACGGCAACAGCAGCACCCCAAGGGGCGCGCCGACGGCGATGGCGGCGATGGTGGCGCCGCCGGTGACGGGCACGCCGCGGGCCGTCGTGAGGCCCATCAGCAACGACACCGCCGCCACGTTGGCAGCCCCCTGAATGGTGCGCAAAAACAGCACCAGCCCCAAATCCAGCGGCAGGGAACAGACAAACAACAGCGCACCGTCGACGACGGCGGCCACCATCAGCACCAGGCTCCGTTTGCCGGTGGCGTCGGCCACAGCGGTGAGCAGGGGCGCACCAATGATGGCCCCCAGCATGTTCACCGACATGAACAGGAACATCCCGCCTTCAGCCGTCGGGTGGGTGGCGGCGAAAAAGGGGCGAAACGCCGGGATCAACAGCGTCGACGACAGCATCGACAAAAACACCAACACCCCCGCCAGCGCCGGAGACAACGGGGCGCTCGGCGGTGCTTCGGTTCGACGGCGACGGCTGCGGCGCATGGGGGCACTGTCGCCGCTGGGCGCCAAAAAGAAAGAGCCCGCCGAAGCGGGCTCTTTCAGTATCGGACCGGGAAGGTCAGATCGGCTCAGCGCAAACGGCGGAGGAAAGCGCGTTCGTCGAGTCGGTGACCTGGACGGCGACGTCGAAGTCGGCAGGAATCTCGGTGCCGCTGATGCAGAAGGGGCACGTCACGTAGATTTCGCCAACGGCTTCGAGGATGCTGGGCGAGTTGCTGCAGAACTGGGGCGCGCCGCCGTTGACGGAGACCTCGACATCGGCGTTGCCGATGTCGGCAGGCGTACCGAAGTCGCCAAGCGTCGCCGTGACCTCGATGTTGATCAGGTTGGGCGACGCAGCATTCACGCACTGGGCGCTCACGCCCTCGAACGCCGCAGTGGCGGTCGCGGCAAAGTCGCCGTCCTGGTTGGCGAAGCCGCCACCAAGCGCGCAGTCGCGGTCGTCAACTTCGCCTTCGCCTTCGCCTTCGCCTTCGCCTTCGCCTTCGCCTTCGCCGCCGTCATCGGGGACGCAGGTGCCGAGGGCTTCGTCGCCGCTGCCGCCTTCAACGGCGCCGCTGAGGTCACAGGTCTCGCCTTCGGCGCATTCGGTGTCGTCGGCGCAGTCGGTGGCGATGCTGTCGCTGCCGAGGCAGTCGGCGGCGGTCAGGGGGAGGGTGGCGGCGACGAGGGCCGAGGTGATCAGGAACTTCGTGGAAATCTTCATGGCAACTCCGTGAGTGAGCAGTTTGGGCCCAGGTCAACAGGCTTCCGTGGGCAGCGGCGGACCGTGTCACACAAAACCGGACAGACGCAAAGCAGGGTCGACGCCGTTGGTCCAAGCTTCGTGCCGACAGGGCAGACAGCAGTGCAACGCGATTCGGGTGCCGCCGCTGCCAGCACACCGCGACATCGCTGTCGTGGGTCCCGGGATTGGCCGGCGCATCCCCGGTTGCTTCGGCCGTCAGAGGGGGTAGCCGTTTGGGGTGTCCTTCGACGTCAAACGGCTCCATGCGCTGGCGAACCTTGCCCTCAAGGTGGTGGCGCATTTCCTGCGGAAATTGTGGCCGTGGTCGCCGCGCTTCGGATTGGTGCGCTTCCAGGAAAACTACGTCGTCGAGGGCCTGGCGCCGGTGCCAATGCTGCAACGCAGCACCCTCGCCCACCAGCCGGGCCGCTGCACCGGCTGCGGCGTGTGTGACGAGGTGTGTCCTGTGCTTACAGGCCCTGACAGCGCGGACTTCGCCGGTCCCCGCTCATTCGTCGTGGCCGGCGCCCGTGCCTCCCACCTGGCGGCCGACATCGACAGCACCCTGCGGGTGTTGGTGTCGCCGGTGTGTCACGACTGCAAGGCCTGCGATCGGGCCTGCCCCGAGGTGATCCCCATCACGTCGCTGGCGCTGGCGCTGGCCGCCCAACACCAGGTGGTGCTGGCTGCCCGGGGAGGCACCGTGCCGATCCTGCCCGACGCGGTGCAGGCGGGTCGATTTTTGCCGCCGTCGGCTTCACATATCCGGGGTCATTGATGGGCGCGCTGGCTGGTTCGCTGTCCTACATGCGTTTTCTCGTCGACGGCGATCCGCCGAAAAATCCGGGACCCGCGTTTGAAAAAACGCTGGAAAGCCGGCGCTTCACGCCGTTGAATCCCGCGATGGAGGCCTCGGAGTCGGCCGGCTGGGTGGCGACCGAGGCGCCGTTTGACGACGACCTGCCCATCACCCGCGGCATGTTCTTGTTCGGCGACCTCGTCGTGGTCTCCTACCGCGAAGACAAATGGGCCATCCCCAAACCGGTGCTCAAGCGGGAGACGCAAAAGCGCATCCAGCAAATCATCGACGAGGAGAAGAAGGACCCCGAGACCATCGGCAAAGCCTTCGTCAAGGCCGTGCAGGACTCGGTCCTCGTGCAGCTCAAGCAGAAGTCGCTGCCCCGCTCCAAGATCATCGATGTGGTCTGGGATATGTCCAAGGGCGAAGCCCGGGTCTTTGGCCGCGGCACCGTTGTCAGCGAGCGGCTGGCCAGCTTGTTTGAGCGGACGTTTCAGGTGCGCGTCGACGTCGGCCCCTGGGCGGCCCGCGCCTTTCGCCTCGACCTCGGCAGCCGCGCCATGGGGGTGCTCGAACGCTTGTCACCCGGGTGGCTCTTTCCAGACCCGATGCGGGCCATCGAAGACGGCCTCGACGAGGCGCTCACCGGCGCCGGCACGGCCCCATCGATCGGCATGCCGAAGCCGAAGCCGACGACGACACCACTGCCGGCCGCCACCGCTACCGCCGGCGACTTCGACACCCCGCCCTGGGAGGGATGACCATGCGACCCGACGACCAGGACAAAAGCGCTCCCGCTCCCGAAGCCGTGCGCCGCGTCGCCGACAAGCTCTTCCTCGGCACCGAATTCATCACCTGGCTCTACTTCACCATCGTGGAGGAAGGCGGCTCCATCGACCTTGGCGACGCCCTGCCCGAGGCCATGCGGCCGCCTCCCGACGACGACGGCAAATGCATGGTCTTGATGGCCATTGGCAAGCGCGCCGTGCTGAAGACCGTCGACACCGGCGGCGCGAGGGTGACGCTGGCGGGCGCAGGCCTCGACGACAACGGCGAAATCCTGCAGGCGGTTCGGCGCGGCGCCCTCATCGACACCATGTCCCTCGACATGAGCCTGGGCCACCGGGTCTACAGCTTCTCGTTGCGCGCCGACGACGGCGGCGTCGTCGGCGTCAAACTGCCCGACTTGTTCTCTGAGCCCGAAGACCAGGACGCAGCGACCATTCGCGATCCCCTGCTGGGGCCTGCCCCCAAGAAGCGGCGGCCCAAATTGCCGCTCGAAGACATCCTCGCGCTGCGCATGCAGTGCCTGGACGAACTGGAGGCCGTCATCGACGCGCTGTTTGCCCGCTTCATCACCCGCCGACTGGCGCGGGCCTGGCACACCGAAGACGTCGCCGGCATCCGCAAAGTCGTCGCCCGCGGCCTCAAGGCCCGGCTGGTCGAGGCCTGAGCCACGCCCATCAGGCCGCCGGCGGCGGCGTGCGCTGCTGCTGCAGGGTGTCGCCGACGTAACGGGCGGCGGCGCGGCGGCGAAACACCCGGGCCACGCCGATGAGCGCAACGACGACGACGACCAGGGCGACGATGGCCGACGGCGAGGGGTCTTTGATCACCGCCAGCACGCGAGCACCGAGAAACGTCATGCCCAGCACGCCGGGGGCCATGCCGACGACGGTGCCGCCGACAAACGTGCGCCAGGGCACGCCAAAGGCGCCACAGCTGAGATTCACCAGGGTGAACGGCAAAATGGGCAGCACGCGGATGGCGACAATGGACTCCAGCGTCACGCGCTGCAGGGCCTGCTGCACCCGAACGGGAGCCAGCTTGGCGACGACGTCACGGCCCAACACATGGCCGAGGCCGAAGAAGAAGACCGCCGACATGGTCGCACCCGCGAGCGCCAGCGGAAAAGCCACCAGGGGCGGATAGAGCAGGCAGGTCTGCAAGATGACCAGCCACACCGAGACCATGAAGGCGCCAGCGACGAGGAATGCTGCCAGCAGGTACAGGGGCAACAGCGGGCTCGACGTCAACGGTGCGATCAGGGCGGCCACAGCGTCGGGGTCGGCGAGCTGCCGCAACGGGGTGAGGGCCCAGGCGGCGACCAACCCCGAAGCCGCCGCCACCACCAGTCCCGCTTTGACCATGTGCCTGCGCCGCATCCGTCGACGCTATGCACGACGCTGGGTGCTGTCGATGGCCCGGGCGCGGATCTGGCGTCGGGGCCCGTTGTCACGCGCCCCAGAACCGGGCACACCGACAGTTGGTTGTGGTGTTGCCTGGCATGAAGCCAGGTCGCGTGGCCCTGGTGGCCCCGTGGGTGTGCGGCTGGAGGGCTGATATGCGTCGTGTGGGAACACTTGGTTTGTGTTTGATGGCGACCATCCTCGCTGACTGCGAGTGCGGCGAAGTCCTCATCTCGGTGCCGCCGCCATCGGTTCAACCCGACGTCTTCACGCAAAAGGGCGCCGCCGAAGTCGACATCTTGTGGATGATCGACAACTCGGGTTCCATGGCCGCCGAGCAGGAGAAGGTCGCGGAGCGCTTCAACCAGTTCTTCAACCAGTTGATCATCTCGGGCGTGGACTACCACATCGGCGTCATCACCTCGGACCCCGACGACAACGGCGCCCTCCGTCAATACAACGGCCCCGCCGTCAGCAACTGCGCGGCGTGCCGGTTCATCACCAAAGACGTGCCTTGCTCCAACCCCGCGGTCGACGTCTCCGACCTCGTCGCCGAGAGTGACATCGAGGCTCGACTGCTGGCCGAGTGCCCCGCCCAGTTGGTGTTTCGCAAGTTGATCAAGGTCGGCATCGACGGCTCGGCCTTTGAAGAGGGCTTTACCACCGCCGCCGCAGCCGTCGGCGCCCGGACCATCGACGTCGCCACAGGCTTCCCCGACGGCGTGGCTCCGCCGGAGAACGCCGGTTTCATCCGCCAACAAGCATCGCTGTACGTCGTGTTTGTCTCGGACGAAGAAGAAGGCGCCAAACAAGACGGCACCCCGGTGCGCTACTACCAGCGCCTGTTTGAGGGCCTCAAGGCCGCCGGCAACGAAAACAACGTCGCCGTCGCCGCCATCACTGGCTACCCCACGGGCCTCAATGGTTCGCCGGTGCCGCCGGCGCCGATGGAAGAGGTGTGCGCCATCCTGCAGACCACCTTTGACAACAACCCCGGCAATGACGACCCCCGCGCGGTCGCCGTCAAAGACGCCCTGCGCAATTTTCGCGGCGGCTGTACCGACGTCGACGCGGTCGCTGGCGACGGCAACGCCTTTGCCGAAGTCGGTGGTCGCTACATCGAACTCGCCTGTCGCACCGGTGGCGTCGTCGCCAACATGTGCGAGGCCGACTACACGACCGCGCTGGACGCCCTGGGCGCCAACGCCGCCGGCCTGCTGCGCAAGTTCACGATTTCGCAGCCAACCCGCATCGACAACGGCAGCGATTGCGTGCTGTTTGGCGCCGAAGCCGAAAAGAACATCGACTGCGACGGCGACGCCAAATTCGACGGCGACAACGACGGCGCCATGTGCGTGAGCGGCCAGTGCCTCGGCGAAGACGGCCCCCGCTTGTTGGTGCGCGACGTGGACTGGATTTGGGAAGACGCCACGTCGTCGGTGCGCTTCTCGGGGCGCTGCGTGCCAGCCCCCAACACCGAGGTGGTCATCACCTACGGCCTGCGCGCTCCTGCTGACATCAGCTGTGGTGGTTGACCCATGAACAAGATTCATCTGCTTCTTGCCATGCTTGGTGTGGTCGGCGTGTTGGCAGGCTGCCCCAAGTCCGTCGTGCTCGAAGGCTGCGCCAGCGACATCGACTGCGGCGCCGCCCAACGATGCGACAGCGCTCGTGGGCAGTGCCTCTGCATCGACGACAACGCCTGCGACGCCACCGAATTCTGCAACATCGCCGGCGCCTGCCAGCCCCAACTGGAATGCCTGAACAACGGCGACTGCTCCGACACTGAGCTGTGCGACACGAACTCGGGGTCCTGCATCATCAAGGCGCCAGGGGTCTGCGTCCTCGACAGCCAATGCCCCTATGGCGCTTTTTGCGCGCAAAATCGGGCCTGTACGCCCGGCTGCCGCGACGATGGCGACTGCGCGCTGGGCACGCCATGTTTGGAGGGCACCTGTGACGAGACGCCGGGCGCCTGCAGCAGCAACGCCTTTTGCGAGTTCGGCCAGGTCTGTTCGGCAAACCGGTGCCAGAACCACCCCGATCGCGGGCAGCTCTGTGCAACGTGCGACCCATTGCTCGGCTCGCCTTGCTCCAATGACTGCCTCATCGACGGAAGCGTGCAGCCATCGGCCTGCACACGAGACACCGATTGCGAAACCGGCACCTGCGAGGCTGCCCGGTGTCAGGTCAGCGCCGACTGCCCAAACGGCGGCTCCTGCTTCTTTGGAACCTGTTCCACGAGCATCTGCCAGGGCTTCTTCTGCGGCGCGTCTGGATGCAGCGAGGACAATCCGTGCCCCCGAGGCTACGAGTGCAACA
>CAJBHN010000460.1 GCA_903952805.1 uncultured Myxococcales bacterium
CGCAGCAGCAAGTCCAGAGCCCCCTCAGCATCGCTGAGTTCTTCAACGAGCAGTCCGGCAAGCTGGGCGACCATGGCACGGCGAGCCTGCAGGTTGGGTTCGATCCGATACAATGTCCGAAATACCCAAGCGTGTTCGGCGGCGTTGGGGCCGCTGCTGGCGCGAGCCAGAATGGCGCGGCCGGCAGCCTGACGGTCGGTGATGGGGGCGTCTTCAGCATCGAGAACGCAGCGAATCCCGGCCCATGCAATTGCATTGTCGGCGTCGTTCGCGATAGCGGCATCGTAGGCGGTCAGCGACTCATGAAAGCGCTGCTGATGAACCCGCAAGAGATCGCCAATTTCAGCGCGTACAGTGCTTCGTTGGCGACCTGCGAGCTCGCCTGCCAACGCCGACAAAGTGCGGATCAACGGGTCCACATCGGCGGACACAGACAACACACTCGTGCGCAGCAGCGCTGCCAACTCGGTGAGCACCTCGACGCGCACCTCTCCTGAAACTGGTCGCACGCCTGTGAGCGCCTGCTCGAGCAAGGGACGAGCCCCGGCGTCTTCAAAGCGTCTGACGAGGAGCAGACCAAGCTGCCCCGCCAGGATGCTGGCGTCGTCGCTGCGCGTGAAACTCAAACGCTGTTCAAGAGCCTGACGCAGCTCCGCCCAGTTCTCGCGTGCTTTAAGCAACTCGATCAACGCATCGAGCGACTCGAGGTTGCCAGGCTGGTTCTGCAAGATGCCCCGGTGGGCTTCGATAGCCGCTCCCTGGTCACCCAGGACTCCCTGCAAGAGGCCCGCTCGTCGCGCCAACAGCGTCGACTTCTGCACGCCATCAGGCAGCCGTTCCGCCGCCGCACCAAGAACGTCGACAAAACGTGCATGGGCCGATGCGACGTCTGCAAGACGAGACAACTCCTCAAGGGCGTCCGTTGAGGCGGGCTCAAGGAGAAGCACGTCGGAGGCAACATCGAACGCCTCGCGAGGTGATTTGAGACGTTCTTCCAGCACCTGCATCGCCGCACGTGCCAGAGCGATGCTGCGTTCGGGATGTGGCTCGGCTCCTCTTCGGATGGCGAGCATCTCGACGTGGCGACGCCATTGGCCCACCTGGGCAAAATACGGTTGCAGGGCCTCGGCGATGGCGACACCGGCAACTCCGCGGTCCAGCAGCCGTTCCAAGGCACGCAGCAGCTCGACGCGACGGGCATCCTCCATGCCGATGTCGGCGTCGAGGCCATCATAAATGCGGAGCAGGAGGTTCGCTGCGTCGGCGCCCCGGTCAAGGCGTTCCTCATACACACGGGCGAGACGGAGGCGGGCAGCGTCGGCGGCATCGACAGCGCCAACATCGCTCTCAATTCGAATACGACGATCCAGGCACGACGCGAGGTCGACAAAGCGTTCCTGGCTTCGAAGCAACCCCTCAAGTCTGTCGTGGGCAACCCGGTTGGTGCCGTCGGCGTCGAGGGCAGCGCTCAGCGTCACCACGGCATCCTCGAATCGACTCATGCGTCCGTAGGTATCGGCAAGTGCCACCAACGTACGAGAACGCTCGACCGGCTCGGTTTGCATGCGCAACCGGCTCTCTAAAATTGCAGCATGCTCTTCGGGCGCCGCATCTTTGGCGAGAAGACTGTCGATAAGAGCCGTAGCCCCGGGATCACGAGGGTCGGCCTCCAAAATCTGGTCGACGATGCCGCGAGCGCGTTTTCGGTCGCCGACGCCGAGAAAGACTTCCGCAGCTCGCAATCGCAAACGCCGAGCATCGCCGGCGCCTCCGAGCCGGGCAGCTGCATCGGTGAGTGCGCCAGCGAAATCGGCCCCGCGCCCCAAGGTGTCAGCAAGACGAGACAGCTCAGCTTCCAGGGGAGCACGAGGCTGCAGGGTGAACAAACGACGGCCCACCGTGAACGCCTTGTCGGGCTGAGCCAAAGGCCCACTGTAGAGACCAAAGAGTCGTTCAAGGACCTGCCCCTCGTCAACGACGTCGCTCTTGCGACGCAGATGACGTGCGCGCTGCTCAAGCGCACCGGCCAGCTTCTCCGAAGACCCTGGACCCTCAAGGCGCTCGTACAGGTCGATGAGGTGGCGCAAGACCTCGTCCTGACCATCGCCTTCGACGAGCTCAAGCATCTGCTCAAGACGCGCGCATGCCTTTGGCAAGTCTGAGAGCTCAACCTCATACAAGCGGGCCAACTGGCGAAGCGTTTGCGCCTTGGCCTCTGGATCGCCGCTTTCTTTGACGAACGCCTCCATGACGACGACAGCCTTGTCATAGCGACCATGCTCGAGGTGCAACTCCGTCAATGCATGGATGGCTGCTACATTGCGGGGATCGACCATACGAATCTTGTCGTACGCACCGGCAAGTTCCTCAGGTGAGGCCCCCCGCTCGGCGAGAAGCACAGCCACAAAGAGCCACAGGTCGACGGCGACCTCGGTCGCACGCACGCCTTCAGCGAGCTTCTTCACGCGCTCAATGAGTTCATTCAGTCGCCCATCGGCGCGATAGAGCTGCTCCAGGAATTTGACGGCAGGACGATAGCCCGGCGCCAAGAGCAAACACTTTTCAACATTCTGCTCAATTTGGCCGTCACCGGGGGCATAGGCCGCATAAATCTGGGCAATCGCCAAATATCGACGGGCAGCGTCTCGCTTGTCACGCGCATCAAGCGCAGCATCACGGAGGCGACGAACATGGTCCTTCCAAGCCAGTGGAAAGGCTTCAAGCTCGGCGCGCAGGGTCTTGCCGCGTGCCACATCAGGAGCGAGACGCGTCACGCGGTCCAGCGCATCCCTGACGGTGCCGTGGGCCTGCGGACGCACCAACAGCGCCTCTGCCGCCCGGAGATAGCCCTCGACCAGCTCGCGCTGCTCCTCCGCGCTCGGCGAAAGCTGTTGAGTCATCAACACGTCAAGGAGTTGCTTGGCCTGCTCCTCGCGCCCGGTGTCAAAATAGATCGCCGTTGCCTTCTTCGTCGCCGACGTGCGCGACCGATCCGCTCGGAATGCCGCCTGCAGATGAATCAGCGCCTGCTGCGAATGCCCCAACGACGTCGCCAGGTCTCCCATTTGTTCAGCGACCGCGCCGCGTTCCGTGGGCTCAACCAGCAAGCGCATCAAGCGTTGCAGCACCTGAAGGGCGGCCTCCAGATGTCCGCTACGAACATGCATGCGAACCCTGGTGCTCAGGACTCGCGATTCGAGCACCGGGTCGACGGCGCGCTCGGTCGCCCGCCCCAGCAATCCGGTGACCGCGTCGGCTTCTACGCCGGCATCGGCGAGGCTTTCGAGACGGGCGACGACCTGCGCCAGAGTAACGTCACTCCGACTTTGGCCCATGGCCGTACCGAGAGCGGCAACGGCGCTCTTCCCGTCTCGTGCGACAAGGGCTGCGTCGGCAGCCTGCAACGCCGCGAAAACCTCGGCTTCGTCGTGGTGCAGGTTGGAGATGTTGTCGTCGGTGCCGTCGACGCCCGTGATGGGCGCCGGGGCGCCGGCTGGCGTCAAGGACGTCATGGCTGCTCCGCCGGAGTTCGCGTGGCGATGGTGCCTGCGAACATGTGGGTGGTTCGCCCCCAGCGCGGGGGCGAAACGGTCAGAAGGTGTATTTCACGGTGGGATAGACATGAACGCCGAAGGTCATCGGCAGAAGCAATGCCTGGAAGTCAGCTTCGACGCCGACGGCGACGTGACGAAGCTTGGTATGATACTCGACGCCGATTGATGCGTCGGTGTGGATGGAGCCCACAGTTCCCGCGATCTCCTTCGGGAACCACAACGCGTACCCCACACCGACCCGGGCAAATGCGAACACCCGTTCTGTGGTGACGAACGCAAAGCGAGCGCCCACGCCAGGGACGATGTGGGCGATGTCACCGGTCGTCTTGCCGGCACGCACCACATCGAGATCGATTGACCCACTTTGGAAGGCACCAAGCACGAATGCGTCGACAGCGACGTTATTGAGGATGTCGTACCCCAGACGCACCCCGAGGCGCGTAGCGGGCACAGTGCCTGTGGGGTTGATGTCGAGAAAACCGGCACCCGGGACCGGCAAGTAGTACGCAGGACCGTAATCGACCGAGACGAACACGCCGCGCTCCACCTCATCAATCTCGACGACCTTGGTGTCGCCTTTGACCTCTTCACCCTCGCGGGGGGCATCTGCATTGCTGGCAATACCCTGAGCATGAACCGATGCCGCCCAAAGGGACACGACAGCAGCGACAATGGGGCAGACGAGAGACGCCGACCGTTGAGACATGAAGGGCTCATACCACCTCTCACGACGGTCCGACACTCGGGCATGCCCCCGACCCTACCCACAGACACCTACACAGGCACGGAGTTCGGAGTACGGAAAACGACAACGGGGCCGAAATCCGGCCCCGTCGTCTCATCTGAAACCGGCGTCTCGTGCTGCGACTCAGTCGGACTTCTCAGCGCTCTTGCCCGCATCCCGCTCGCTGTTCCAACGAACCCACTCCGGCTCCGCGGCAGCATCTTGTTCGGCCGTAAAGGCCGCTGGAACCGCCTGCTTGACACCGCCAGCGCCTATTCTGATCTGCATCATGGTGCCGAGCAGGTGCTCAAACTCCTTCACGCTGACTTCCTGCATCGGCGCGGCGATCTCTCGACGATTGCACTTGATTGGATTGGCCTTGCAAGCCTCGGTGTCTCCGCCGCTGAGGAAGGCTGGAGCACCACCAACGGCCACAGAGCCGTTGTAGACCTTGACGACGGTGGCCTCATCCTTGTCGACGTTGACGCGAAAAACCGTGCCTCGCACGCCTGCCACCGCGTTTTGCGTCTTGACTTTGAACTGCGCATCATTTCCGACAAGGGTTGCGACCTTGGCCCAAGCCTGACCACCAACCACCTCGGCTTCGACCTTCACCGACTTGGTCTTGCCATCGAACGCTGCGGCCTCGAGTCTCAGCTCGGACGAAGGACCAATGCGGACGACGGAACCGTCCGGGAATGTCAGTTCAGCTCGTGCCCCGTCTCCAGTCTTGACTGTTGAGCCACCTGGAATCAGGCCGCCGCGCTTGACCTTCGCCAGCGTCCCGTCAACCGGGCCCGCAGTCACGTCACCCTTGATGAACGTTGCCTTGGGCGCTGGTGCCGACGGACTCGCCTCCAGTGACGGAGCGGCGAACGCTATGGCAGCGACCGCCCCAATCGCCAAACGGTTGATCAGCCGCGTACCGCGACGAGAAATTGTTGACATGGACACGAGCATCTCCTTCGGAAAACGCATGCAATTCAGCTGAAGTCCAGGGGGGGGGGGAACCCCTGCCGTCGTGGGATTCATCGGCCGGCGCCATCGCACACCGACGAGCCTGCTCAGTTGAGCTTCAAGACGACCTTGCCCCGGCTCACCTCGATGACCTCAACGGTGAACTTGCCTGCCTTTTTGCCCTCGATACCGGAGGCCAGGGCGTCGGCACCACCGTCGATCTCGATGTCGAACGACGCCTTGCCTCCGGTCAGGCTCCGCTGCTGAACCTTGGCTTGCAGGGACTTTTCGGCGAGTTCGCGGAAGGCCTTGGCGGCGGCGTAGTTGACCAC
>CAJBHN010000461.1 GCA_903952805.1 uncultured Myxococcales bacterium
GATGGGCCAGCCAGTAAAGCTGGCGGCGAAGCTGCGCGTGCAGAACGTCCTCGACCACCGCTTGATCAAGTCGGTGACCTTTCGCGTCAAGAACGGTAAGTGGACGGCCTACGAGCCGGTACGCCAGGGACGGGTCGAGGCAGGTGCGCCAATGCCGGCCATCCACACGATCTGCCCGAACACGTTCAAGGCCGTCGAGAAGACAGTCACCGATATCAAACCCGGCGAGTCACGCGATATCGATGTGGAACTCGAGATGCCACCGGTGGATTACAAGATCCACTCCGCCTCGGATCTCTTCAAAATTGCGTTCAACGATCAGGTGATCATGGGCGGTATGCTGCAAGCTGAGCTCCTCAAGGTCGAGAGCGAAACGTCGATTCCGCCGGCGAACTTCGCTGGGACCTATGGTGCAGCCTCGCTGCCTGACGTGTTCCGCAATCCAAAGAGTGTCAACTACACGGGACAATTCGTCGGCAAGACGAAAAAGATCGGCAATCCCGGCACCGTCGCGATGCTGGTGGCTCTTGTCGGGATCGTGGCCGCAGTGATGCTGTTCCTCGTTGGAGGGTTCTTGCTCACGAGCGTCAGCCGGCGGCTCGTCATTGACGGACAAGACCGCGGGGCGGTGTCGATCCCGCGGCTCAGGAGCACAGCGCTGATGCACAACGGTACCACCGTCGCCAAGGCGTCGCTCGGTCTTGGTGGTGCCATCTCGGCCGCTGGTGTCGGTGGCCACAAGGTCGCCCGAAACGGACCTTCGACGTGGACTATTTCCAAAGAGGGCAGCCAGTCTATTCGACTGGAATTGAAGACCACGAAGCGATGACCCCTCGACCACTCTGTACGCAGGCGCCGCAGTTGCGGCAGGAGAATCATGACCGACCTCACCTTTTCTGAGTTGCCACGCGGGATTGCCCAATGCTCTGGCTCTACGATTCGCAACGATGACGGCTCTGTCACAGTCTCGGTTCGGCTCCAGTCGGCGGGCAGGTCCGCCGGGCTACAGTCGGGAACCGACGTCGCGCTGCTCGTCGATGCCAGCTTCAGCATGTTCGCCGGCTATTACCGCAGCGGAAAGATCCTGGACTTCGTCGATGCGGTCGCTGGATTCCTTGCACCATTCGACGACGACGGCATCGATGTCTACTTGCACTCGTTGCGTGACGCGCCGTTTCGGCACCTCGGCTCGTTTCGCGTGGCCGCAGACGTCAGCGCCGAGCTCGGTTCGTTCCTCGAGGCCGGCAGCGCCATGAAGGCGATGGGACAGAAGACGACCTGCGCGGGAGCGATTCGGGACGCGGCCCAGCGGCTGCTCGACCAGAAGGGCTCGAAAAACGTCTTCCTTGAGGTCCTGACCGACGGGATGTTCGACGATCAAGCCGAGCTCGAAGCGACCATCGTGGAGCTCGGCCGCAAGTACAACACGGCGCAGAACCCGAATCGTTTCCGCATCCACTTCACCGGTCTGGGTTCAGGAGGTGCACAGGGCGTGCAGTTCCTGAAAAAGTTGGATGATGAACTCGAGAGCAAATACCCGGGCTATATCGACTGCGTCGACTACGACGCCGCGGCCACTGTCGAGGACAACGTGGCCAATGTGGTCAAGGAGCTGTCGGCTGGTGTCGTGCTCGACACTGGCGCCGCCATGCTGACCGTCACCGACGACCAGGGCAATCCGGTGCAGCACATCCGCACTGGTGACGATGCCGATTGGGAGCCGGGGCACGAGAAATCGCTGGAACAGCTCCCAGTCGTGCTTGAGCTGTTCGCCAACTTCGCGGCGCCACCGGCTGGATTGAGGCTCACCCTCGCGTTCGTCAACGGATCAACCGGTGACTTCGAAGAGATTACCCTCGTGGCCAAGGTCTGACGCGCCTCTCATCCTGTCCCCGAACGCAGAGAACCCATGAATACGTATGCAACCACCGCCGTTCTGCAGCTGTTGGCGACGGCGCCGCCCGAGACCGGCCTCGTTGCCGAGAAAGCGGCAACGAGCGTTCCAGCGGCGACCGAGAGCCTCTTGAGCGGCCATTTCCCGCCGGTCACGGTGGCAATCTTTGTGGCGATCTTCGTTTGCTCGTTGATCGTCGACCTGGTTCAGCACCGCGAGCACAAGGACGTGACCGTCGCCAACGCAGCGCTCTGGTCGGTGTTTTGGGTTAGCTTGTCACTCGGGTTTTGTGGATGGTTGAAGTATTATCATGCTGAGGACCATCCAGATTGGCCGTCATTATTCTTGACCGGCTATGTTTTGGAAAAGACCCTGAGTGTGGACAATCTCATGGTCTTCATTGCCATTTTTCGTTATTTCAATATCCGGTCTGGTCTCCAGCATCGAATTCTCTACTTCGGTATTCTTGGCGCGATCGTGTTTCGCGCGATATTCGTCGGGCTCGGCTCGGGTCTGATGGCGATTGCCGGGCCGTTCGCCGAGGTCATCTTCGGTGCCTTCGTCATCTGGGCGGCCGTCCAGATGGTGCGCGGTGGTGACGATGACGGCGATGGCGAGCCTGATTACGAATCTATGCCGTTGGTGCGCTGGGCCAAGAAGATATATCCGGTGTTTCCGCGGCTCGTCGAAGCGCGTTTCTTCGTCGACCGCGCGACGGTCGAGCCGCTCGCCGCC
>CAJBHN010000462.1 GCA_903952805.1 uncultured Myxococcales bacterium
AAGCCCTCCAGGCGGGTGACGCGAATACGGGTGTCGACGGCGGAGGCAACGCTGAAGCGATAGAAGACGTCGCTGAGAGCGTCGACGGTGCCGCCTTCGGAGCAAGCGGTGAAGGCGCTGTCGTCGCTGCCAACCGTGCGGCCGCCGACGCGGTCGCCAGGATCAAGCACGGTCGCCGTGGCGCACGTGTCGTTGTCGGGGACGCCGGTGAGGCCGGGGGGCACGACGGCGATGGTGTAGGTGCGGGTCTCGGCGAAGCCGCCGCTGGTGATGTGGGCGACCAGCCGACCAGGCGCGACCGTGGCAGAAGTGAACTCCGCCGTGGCCCCGACTTCGGTCCTGGTGGTGGCTATGGCGGTTTCGATGCCGGCGTCGTCGATGGTGAAGAATTCCAGTTCGATGTTGAGCGCATCGTCGCCAGCGATGATGGCCTTGGCTTCACCGCCAAAGAGCGCGTCGATGACGACGTAGTCGACGTCGGCAGCGCACACCGTGCGGTCCTGGGGAGTCGATGGCAGGACGATGGGCTGTTGTTGCAGCTCAAAAAAGCGATCGAGTTCAACGTCGGGAACGTCGAAGGCGTCGCCGACGCAGGCGTGGCTGACGGCGATGTTGTAGTTGACCCTCTCGGCACCGGCGAGGACGGCCTGTTCGGTCGCCTTGACGAGATAGAACCCCGGCGCGACGTCCGTCTCTGTGATGGGCAGGGACTGCACAAGGCTGCCCTCGGTGTAGACGAGGGCCTCGGTGGCGCGGGTGGCCTCAATGTCAACGTCCACCGAGAAGAGTTCGAACGCCACCGCGGCGTCGGCGGTCGTGGTGATGTCCAAGACGCCTCCCATGTGGCCCACGAGCCAATAGTCGACGTCGCCTTCGCACAAGTTGAGGTCGAAGAAGTTGTCGGCGGTGTCGATGTCCCAGGTGGCAAACTGGCCGCTCACCGTCCCGTCGCTCAGCGGCAGAGCGGTCGCGGCCGTTTCGTTGCCGACCACCTCTGGTTCGCCGCGAGCGAACTGGTCCGCGAGGTCGCCGATACAAAAGGGCTCGACCAGTTCCAGCAGCACGTCGAAGGCGTCGTCGCCGAAGGAAAAGCCCTCGACGGTGAGATAGTAGGTGCCGGGCTGCAGTTCACCGATGCGCATCCGCTCGTCGACAGCGTCGAACAAGCCCGCGTCGTTGACGCAGGAACGGTCCTGCAGTCGATCCTGACCAATGGTGCATTCGGCGGAATCAAAGAGCGACAGCGTGAGGTCGGAAAAATCGCCACCGGCAGTGATGATGACGCCAGACGCGGCCTCGACAGTGAAGACGTACGCAACTTCGGGGTCGCCAAAACACAGTTCGTGGTCAACCTGTGCTCCCGCCAGAGTCCCCGCCTGGCTCACGCCGGGCTCGAGCACGGTCGCGGTGGCGCAGCTGTCGTTGGGAGGCGGTGCCTCACCTTCACCCTCACCTTCACCTTCACCTTCGCCCTCTCCCTCACCTTCGCCCTCTCCTTCGCCTTCACCCTCGCCCTCACTGGGAGCGAGGGGTTCGTTGCAGGCAATTCCGATGGCGGCGGCCACCGAGACCGTGAGCAGCAGACGATGAACGGCAGGGACACGCATGAAAACTCCAGATCATCAGTCGTCCGGCGCAGACCG
>CAJBHN010000463.1 GCA_903952805.1 uncultured Myxococcales bacterium
CCAAAGCACCTGCCAACGTTGCCACACCGAGACCTCGCCCGCCCTGCAGCCTTTTGACTTCGCCACCAAGCGCGAACTCATCAAGCACTGGAAGCCATGACGCACCAGGGCACGCCTGGCTGCGGCAAATCACCCGGTTGCGGCAACGCCCCGGAATCACGACGACGTTGCACCTGTTCCCGAGCACCCGAGAGGCTCTCCTGATGGACACCCGCGAAGAGCTCGACCCCGAAGGCCGCGCCGCCGACATCGCCCTGGCAAAAGAGAAGTCTGGCGTCCGCCGGGTCTACGCCATGGCGTGGAGCTTCATGTGCTCCCTGCCGAGAGCCATGTACCTGTTGATGGTCCTCGGCGTCGCCTGCTTCGTCGGCATGTTCTTCGACCAGACGCTGACGTACGAGGAACACGCCGCTCAATGGGCCCAGCAAGCGTGGAGGCTCAAGCTCTTCACGTTCCTCGAGATGAACGACGTCTTTGGCAGCTGGTGGTTCGTCATCATCATTGGCTACCTGCTGATCTCGATCACCGCCTGCTCCATTGAGCGCTTCCCGAAAATCTGGCTCGACGCCCTCTACCCACGCAAACACCTGAGCGACCAGCAGCTCAAAGGCATCAAACAAATCTACCGGGCCACCGTCCATGCCGCGGACCTGCCCAAGGTCCGAAAAGTGGTCGGCGCCGTCTTTGGTCGCCGCATGTTTGTCGACGAGCGCGACGGGACGAGCTGGTTCTTCCTGGAGCGACACCGCTTCGCGCGCTTTGGCGTCTACATCATCCACGCCGGCCTGGTGACCATCTTCACCGGCGGCATCTTGGTGAACTTCACCAAGATCGACGGGATGATGATGATCAGCGAAGGGCGCAACGCACGCCTGGTCCGCGTGTGGGGCCCGGGTCGCATGCCCTATACCCACGACCTCGGCTTCGAGGTCCGCTGTGAGGACTTCCGCCTCAAGACCTTCATCGACGGCGCTCCCATGGAGTTTGAGAGCGACCTGACGGTGTGGGATTCGGCGAGCCCGGTGAATCCGGTGCTGCGCAAGACCATTCAGGTCAACGACCCCCTTGAGTACAAGGGCTACACGTTCTATCAGGCGTCCTACAATCCGATTCCCGGCGACCAGCGGGTCAAACTCGACATCGGTCCCCGGGGTGGTCAACGGCGCCAGTTCGATTTGAACATTGGCGAGAAAGCTGTGCTGCCCGACGGCACCGCGTTTCTGCCCATCGAAACCATCCCCGATTACGCCGGCCTTGGGCCAGCCGTGCGCGTGCAGGAAGTCTTCACCGACGGGAAAACGACCAACTTCATCGTCTTCCGCTCCTACCCGGCCTTCGACCGCGACGTTCGGCGCGACCAATACGAGGTCCAGTTCCACGGCTTCGATCAGGTCTATGCCACGGGTATCCAGGTGGGACGCGTTCCCTTCATCCCCTGGGTCTTCTTTGGTTTCCTCGTCATGTTTGTCGGCATGTTCATGGCGTTCTTCATGAGCCATCGACGGTATTGGGCGCGCCTTGTCCCTGCGGCGGGCGTCGGCGGCGGCTATGAGTTGGTGGTGGCCGGCGCCGCCCGTCGACACCAGTATGCGTTTGAGGAGGAATTCGCCAAACTCCGCGAGGTGCTGGTCATCGCGTTTGGTGAGGGCGAAACCCAAAAAGATCGAGCGCGCGCCCTGCGGGAAGCTCGCAAGCAATCAAGTGCCAAGCAGACGCCAGCGGCCCAGGGCAGCGGCGACGACAGCACCGACAGCACCGACCGTGACGACGTGACCAAGGAGTCAACGTGAAGTTTTTGCCCAAGTTCTTGATCATCAACCTAGAGCACCTAGAGGCCGTCTCAAGCACGGACTTTTATAATTTCTGCTTTGCAGCCTACTTCACGGGGTTGCTGCTGTACGTCGGCAACCTCGTCACCAAGCGCTTCATCCTGCGCAAGGTCGGCACGGTCGTCGTGACGACGGGCTTCCTGTTACAGGTCGCGGGCATGGTTGTGCGTTGGCACGAGGCTGGTCTCGTCGAGTTGGCGGCCGCCGAGCGGGCCACCGGGCTCACGCTGGCCGGCACCCAGCGCTTCGTCGTCTACACGCAGCACCCGCCGTGGTCGAACCTCTATGAGATCCTCGTCTACATGGCGTGGGGCATCATCTTTGTCTTCCTCGTCACCGAGGTGAAGTTCCGCATCCGATTTGCGGGCATTCTCGCGGTCGGCCTGGCGCTGACGTCGATGGGGCTCGCGTCGTTGACGACGGACGCCACGATCAAGCCGCTGGTCCCCGCGCTGCAGTCCTGGTGGATCATGATCCACGTCATCAGCTCGGCCATCGGCTACGCGTCGGGCACGCTGGGCGCCATCTTCTCGTTGCTGTTCCTGCTGAAGGCCAAGCAACGCGTCACGCTGACCGCGGTGGCCGCCGGCACCCTCGCCGTCAACGTCGGCCTCTATCTGCTGCTCGGGCGCGGCGTCCAACTGTTCACCACGGCCGACTACAAGGTGAAGCTGCTGAAGGTCATGGGCGGCGACCTCATCCCGGCCGGCCGCATGATGGGCGAAAACTTCGCCCCCTATTACGTGCCATCGCCCTTCGTCGGCCAACTCATGTTGACGACGGTGGCCATCAGCGTGGTCGCCATCGTTCTGCTCGCCATGAAGCGCAAGACGGCGGACGTGCCCACCGGCCTGGCCCTGGGCGCCTACGCCTTGGCTTTTGGGGCCAGCACCGCGACGGTCGCGTTGATTCTCATCAACGCCTTCACCCAACTCGACGTGCAGGTCGCGGCCGAAACCGCCAAAACGCTGATGCCCCCCGGGCCTTGGCGCCTGGCCCTCCAGTCTGCCCAATGGGATCTGGCGCTGTTTGGCATTGGCTGGGTCGCCCAACTGGTGATCTTCCTCGGCATCCTCAAGCCTGACGCGTTGCGTAAAAGCCTGCCCGACGCGGCCCGCCTGGATCGCGCGGCCTACTACAGCATCCTGATCGCCTTTGCGCTGGTGGCCATCGTGCTCGTCACGGGTGCTCTGTGGGCGCATTACGCCTGGGGCCGCTACTGGGGCTGGGACCCGAAGGAAACCGGCGCCCTGGTCATCTGGATTGTCTACGCGGTGTATCTGCACGGGCGCCTCACCCACGGCTGGGTTGGCGTGCCGTCGGCGGTCATCGGGACCCTCGGATTCTTTGTCATTCTCGCAGGTTTCCTGGGCGTCAACCTTGGCTGGTTCGCCGACGGCCTGCACAGCTACGGCTCGGGCTGAGCCCCCGTCGTGTTCGCAGGTGCCGAGCAGTCGGCATCTGCGAACCATGCAAGACCGTCGCTGGGGCGTCGCTCAGCGTGCGGCGCAGGGGCCCCGGCGAACAGACCACCTCGCGCGCCC
>CAJBHN010000464.1 GCA_903952805.1 uncultured Myxococcales bacterium
AACCAGACCAGAAGACCATGGTATATTGCTGGGACACTGCAGGGGCCACATCTTCAGAGCACAATGTGCAGATACGTATAGGTCATATCCGTTGTAACCAGGGGTTTGAGCAGAAAGAAAGGCTGCGTTCCGCCACCAGCACCCAGATCCCAGCCTCGTCGCCGTCGCTCACTCGCGACACCAACCACCACGGAGGCCGACGCAGGCGGACCACCGTCATCGATGAGCCCTGCGCCTTGACGAGCCGACCGACCATGGCGTCGTCACGCCCCAACAACAGCAGGGTTTCCAGCAGGCGGGTGCAGACGTCGTCGCCGTCGACCACAAAGAGCACCTCTTCGGGCAACGCCGTTTCGGTCACCGTCTGGGTCGGGATGGCCGCCAGCAGCCCCTTGGCCATCAGCACCTGGTCAACAGCGACGAGGTCGTTGCCAACCATGACGCCGCCTGTTTCTGGCACGTCGTCGACCACATCGTGACCACGTTGTCGCAGCATGGCGACGGCGGGTTCGATGGTGTCGGCCAGCAAGACTGTGCTGCCATCCACCAGGCGGTAGACCCGGTAGTGGGCCACCATTGACGACGGCGCGGCCGTCAACAGGTCGCTGAGGGCGACGACGTCGGCAGCATTCCCCCGCAGGCGCAGACCAGGAGCCATGTTTCAACCTTGTTCGCTGACCGGCTGGCGCACCGGCAGCGGCGCCGCTGGCTCGGCGAGTTCGGTAGGGGTGCTGGTCTTTTCGACCCGTTCCACAACGACGTCGGTGTCGTCCGACAGTTTCTGCCCGATGAGCTTCTCCACCAGGCGGCGGTGGTCTCCCTCGTGCTCGTGCTGCATGATATCGCTGTCGCTCTCGAGATGAATGACCAGCTCTCGACGACCAGTGACGCGGTTGTGGCGAAAGCGAATGGTGATTTCAGCCATGGTTTGCCTCGGGGGTCTTTGTCTGGACCGGCACAGCACGCAACGTGGCGAGTGCGGCGGTGTCGAGGATCTTCTTTTCAAGCAGCAGGTCCACCAGGGCCGCATGCAGAGCGCGGTGCTCATCGAGCAGGCGGCGGGCCCGCTGTTGCTCAACCAGCAGCATGGCGTCGACGGCGACATCCAGGCGAGCCCGTCGGTCTTGCGAGAGCTGTTCTGAGACCTGTTCATCGTCGAGCACCACCCGTGGGCCATGCTCAGCATCCATGCCGTGGCCGCCCACCATGGCCCGAGCCAGGGCCGTGGCGTGCTGCAGGTCGCCGTACGCGCCGATGGACACATCGCCCAACACCAGGCGCTCGGCCTCCATCCCCCCGAGGCCGACGCACAACTCGGCGCGCAGCTCGGTGGCGGTGGTGGCGTAGGGGCGGGCTCGCGCGGCTCGCAGCACATACCCCAGGGCACCGTCGCGATCCTGGGCGATGGCAACCTTCTCGGGACGTCGCGCCCCGGGGAGGACCATCGACAGCACGGCGTGCCCCGCCTCATGGACGGCGATGACGTGCTCTTCATGCGACGACAACTGTACCGGTCGACGCTGCTTGCGTTGCAGGGCTCGGTCGATGTCCTCAGCGACGAACGTGGTTTGTCCGGTGCGCAGCCGCAGGCGCTTGAGGGCCCGAAAGGCGGCGGCGAGGTGGTCGCCGGCGTAGGGCAGGCCGTTGACGGTGTCGGCGTACCCCTCCGTGGTTTTGACGATGTGATCGATGAGCGTGTCGGTCAGTCCCAGCTGGTGGCGCTCGTTGTACAGGCGGCAAATCGCCTGCCGGTCGTCAGCGGTGGGTCCGGGGACCTCAATCAGGAACTCGAAGCGGCCTGGCCGCAGCAGGGCCGGGTCGACGCTCTCGAGCATGTTGGTCGTGCCGACGACAAAGACCATCTCGTTTTTGCGGAAGCCGTCCATCTCGGTGAGCAGCTGATTGACCATCGAGTGCTCGACCCCTGAGCCTTGATATGTGCCGCGAGCGTGGGCGAAGGCGTCGATTTCGTCGAAGACAATGACGGCGGGGGCCGCCTGGCGGGCCTGACGAAAAATGCGCCGCAGGTTCTCTTCGCTCTCGCCCACCCATTTGCTCTTGAGTTCAGGTCCGCTGACGACGATGACCGTCGCCGACAACGCCGTGGCAATCGCCTTGGCAAAATAGGTTTTGCCGGTGCCGGGTGGACCGTAAAAGATGACGCCCCGGGGCAGGAGTTCTTCAATCGCCGTCACGTCCGCGACCGAGGTGACTTGATCTCGGCGATGCACCAGTTCGATGAGCTCGGACCTGATGGTGGCCTTCACTTCCTCGTAGCCACCGATGTCGAGCTCTAAATCGACGTTGGGCAACTCAACGCCGTCGCCGACGGTGTGTTTGCGCAGTTCGGCGTAGACTGCACCATGGTGGTCGCGACCGGGGACCGCTTCGCTGCGTCGCGCGAGGTCGGCAAACAGCCTTCGACAGCGCACGGGGTTCAAGCCGGAACAAAACGTGTAGAGGCGAAATGGATCAAACGACGTCGACGACAGCGCCTTTGCTTCTCGCTGGGTAATCAAGCGGGGCAGCGCCTCGCGGGCGATGCCGACAATCTCTCTCCGGGCGGAGAAGACGCCCAGCAGCACCTTGGGCACATCGAAGCTGGGGTCGCGGAAAGCCAACAGGCAGACGTCGGGATTTTCATACAACAGCGGGATCGCTTCACGGGCCTCCAGCGTCAGCCCCGTGTGGGTGGTCACCAGAATATCGAGGTGGGGCATGACCACGACGGTGCGTTCGGTGGCGCCGCGCACGGCGTTGCCGAGCTGGTTGATCATCCGGGTGAGCTGACCGGCCGGCGGGTCGTCGGGGCCGCCGCGTCCGTCGACGAATTGCAGGCGGGGCACACCCTTGGCCCCGCCAGCGTGCATACGCCGCAGGCGGGCCCGCAAGGCGACCAGCAGGTGCAAGGTCAGCTCTTTGTCACACTCCACGAGGACGCTTTGACCCAACAACAGCCGTTCCTCGATGAAGGCGAGGTCCTTGGCGCAGGCGGCTTCAACGGCGTCATCCAGCTGCAGTTCAAGGGGCAGAGAGGCGAGGGAAACGGTTCGCTGCACAGCTGGTGACTCCGGGGCTGACGACGCTGTCGTGGTCATGGAACGCGCATGTCGACCTGGATGGTGGTGGTCTGGCGAGAAGTGATGGCAATGGTTTGGCGTTTCTTGGTGCCGTCGTGCTCCAACATGAGCCGATGTGTACCGGCCGACAGCGCCACGGCGGGCATGGGCGTGGTGCCGATGCCGACGCCGTCGACAGAGATCCGCGCCCAGGGTCTGGCGCGAACCACGAGGAACCCGTCGTCCGTGGCGGTCGATGTCTTGACGCGGCTGCTTCGTCGACGATGCGGGAGGCTGGGGCCGGCGTCGACGATGACGTTGTCGCCGACGTTGTCGCCGATGCCATCGTCGACGCCGGCGTCG
>CAJBHN010000465.1 GCA_903952805.1 uncultured Myxococcales bacterium
ACGACGACGACGGCGACGGCAGCGGCGACGGCGACGACGACATCGACGGCAACGACCACAGGGCCACCGCCAGCAGCCATGCCATCCCGTGGCACTTCACCAGACCACCACGTCGAAATCCCACAAGTTCTGCAGACCCAGCAGCCAGGCCTTCACGCCCTCGATGGCCTCGATCTGTGCCGGCGAGACCTGGTCTCTGGGCCCAAACAGCACCACCACCTGGCCGGCCCGGGCGTGACCCTGCGGATGGCGTTGCGCCCGGCCAAAGCCGTCGCGGGCGATGCGGTACTCGTCCATCATAGCCAGCCTGGCGGTGAGTTCAGTCCGCGTCTGGGCGGCCACCAGCGTCGACCAACTGGCGATGATGGTCTCGGAGTTCATCTTGGTGCTGAAGGGGTCGAGGTTGTAGGTGCCGAGGAAGCTGAGCTCGTCGTCAAAGACCGCCCGTTTGGCGTGCTGCATCTGCTTGATGCGGGCGGTGAAGATGCGCAGTGTCTTGATGCGGGCCATCAGTTCGGGCCAGCTGTCGATGAAGAGGGACTGGGCGATGGCGCTGTCTGACGACAGGGGGCTGTTGGTCAACACCGTGATGCTCACGCCCCTGGCGCTGGCCTCCTCGAAGGCACGCAACAGCTGGGGACTCAAGATGAACGACGGCGACTGGATGACGATGTCGCTGCGCGCGCCGGCGATGGCGCGCAACACCGCGTCGGTGGCGGCGTTGCTCTTGAGGGAGCGGGCCCGGCTGACAGTGGCGACGACGCGAGCATCGACCTGGACCCGGGGCAAAAATGTCGTGGGCACGGTGCCCCGCACGGAGCGGTACACCAACAAGGCCCGCAGCCGCTGCTGCAGCAGCTCCACGGTACGCGGCGCGGGCTCATGATCAATGCGTTCACGACCAGCCTGGCGGAGCAGTTCGAGCATCTCATCATCGGTGCCGTCGACGACGCGACCCCGCACCCAGGCGTCCATCGCGCCAGCAAACATCAACAACTCGTCGAGTTGGGAGCTGAAGTTGATGGGGTCGGCCGCCACGTCATCGCGCCGCCACGAGTTGAACTCCCGGCTCATGACGTCTTTGATTGCCGCGACGACCTCAGCGCCATCGACCAGCACGTCGGCGTCGGCCACCGCACCGGGATCTTCAAGGAGGGTGGCGAAGTAGTGGCTGTTGACGTTGCGGCCGCCGACCACGGCAATGGCATCGTCGACGACCAGGATCTTGTTGTGGGTGCCCGCCGACACCTGCACCGCGTCGAGCTTGAGCAGGGACCCCACCAACTCGGAGAGGGGCGGATTGAAGACGTGGATGTCGACGTTGCCCGTCTGAACCATCTCCTGCAGATAGTCGCGACCCAGCATCGACGTCGAGATGGCCATGCTGCCGCGGCCGTCGAGCAACATGCGAATCTTGACGCCGGCGCGTGCCCTCTCGGTCAGCGCCCCCAGGATGGCGAAGCCAAAGACGTCGTTGTCAATGATGAAGGTGCTGAAGTCGATGCTGCTGCGGGCGTCGGTGATGAGTTCCCAACGAGCCCCCCATGCATAGGCATTGTCGGTCATGGTGACGACGCCAGCGACGGCGTGGGGCCCCTTGAGTTCTTGAAACGCTTCGAGCGTCGAGTGGGGATGGGGAATGCGCACGGGCAGCCTGGGCAGCGTCGTGCAGGCGCCCATCATCAGCGAGCCCATCGTCAGCGAGCCCACCATCGTCGCGCTCATCATCATCACCGACATGGCGACGGCCCGTCGGGACAGATGCTGCAGGTGATGAAGCCCTCCCATGGAGGCGCAGTCTACGCGGGTTGTCGCCGCCCGTCGCTGAGGATGCGGTGATCCTTCACGCTGATGACCCGCTCACAGCGCCTGGCCACCGCAGGCTCATGGGTGATTTCCAACACTGTGCACC
>CAJBHN010000466.1 GCA_903952805.1 uncultured Myxococcales bacterium
GATTCGACGCCGCGATTGGCGAAAACAGCCAGCGGACCTGCAGACTTCCAGCTGGCAGCACTATCCTGTCTGAGCGACCGAGACAGACTGAGGTGTGCGATGGCGAAAAGTCCGGCCTACCGGCTGCAGGTCCTCTTTGAGATGCGCGAGAAGGCCAAGACCGAGGCCGAGGAACTCTACGCCGAGAAGAAGAAACTCGTGAACATCGAGCAGAAAAAGCTCGAGGAGATGCGCGAGCATCTGAAGGGTTTGGTGCAAAAGCGCCAAGACAAGAAGGCCGAGTACGCCGAGCGCACCCGCCGGGGCGAGTACACGGTCAACCAGATTCAAGGCAACGATCGCCACGTCGAAAAAATGAAGCAGCAAGAGGCGGCCTATCAGGTCGAGATCGACCGCCAGCAAGAGCGCTTGCAGGAGGCCGAGCGGGTGGCCGCCGAAGCCATGGACCTCGTCGTCAAAGCGACCCAGGACTACAAAGCGCTCGAAAAGCATAAAGAGAAGTGGTCGAAACACGTGCGGCGCGAGGCGATGCTCAAGGAAGAAGACCAGGTCGAAGACATCGCCCAGGCCCAATACTTCAAGAAGCTGCTGCTGGAGCAGCTTGGTGAGGAGTGACGACATGATGGTGACTCCCCTCGCTGGCGAGGCCGTTGGCAAGATCCTTGTCGAGATCGGCAAGGCCCTCGGCAAAGCCATCGTCGCTGGCATCGGCCTTGAGTTGGCTCGCGCCGCCACCGGCCACGTCAAGCGCGCCGTCGCGCCAAGGGCCCAGCCGGACGACGCTGACACCGCCGGCAACGCCGAGCGAGATCAAGTCGTCACCGACGCAGCCATCGCCACCGAGTTGGCGAAAACGCGTCGGGAGAACGAAGCCTTGCGCCGGGAACTTGAGGACCTCAAGCGAGGACCCCAAAGCGGCGCTCAGCGGACGGAGTGACAACGGACGGCAAGCGAGCCGAACACGTCAGAGGGCGCCGGTCAGGCCGACGTCGAAAAAGACGCCGACGGGGATGGCGCCAAAGCCGTCGAGGTCGACGATGTCGAACAAGCCCTGAGCTCGTCCTCGCACGCTGAGCCACCCGTTGAGGGGTGCGTCGACGAACGTCATCAACATGGTCTCGCGCAGAGCACCCCCCAGGGCGGTCTTGGCCGAGGGCGACTCGTGCTCGAAGTACGACATGCGCGTTGCCCAGGAGAAGCCCGGCAGCATCTCGCGCAAGGGCCGCGTCGTCGCCTGCAAGAAAGCCGAGCGGCCCCACAAAAATCCTGGTTCTTCGAGGTACCCAACGGCGATGCCGCCTGCGTCGCCAAAGAGCCTGGGCAACGAGAGCTCGGGCCCCACGACCGCACGGACTTCGCCGGTGTCTTCGTCGAAGGCGACGCCACCGGTGCCGCCGACGCTCACCATCGTCGTCGGACTCCACACCACGGCGACGTCGCCATGCTGCGCCGCGCGGACCGGCGCCACCAACGTGCCATCAGCGATGGTGCCCGTGTCGAGGTCGCCAGGCTGAGCGCCAGTGCTGCGCCACCCCAGACGCACCCGCAGCGTGTCGGAGGGGACGACGTCGACGTCAACGCGGGCGGCATCGAGCACCACCTCGGCAGTATCCCCGGGCATGCCGAGGCGGACCGACGCGCCCACGGCCACGGTGTTGGTCCACAAGGTCTGCAGTTGGGCCTCGAACTCGGCGCGGGTGCGCTGCGTGTCCGACGACGTCAAAAAGCCCACCCGCGCCCGTGGCAGCAACAGCAGGCCATCAACGGGGGCGGCGTCGACGCCGACGTAGGCACCGGCAGTGATGCGATCAAACGACGGTGCGGTGGTGATGAGGTCGGGGACGAAGCCGCCGTAGGCGCCAACCTCGACGGTGCCGCCAAAGCCCACCAGACCCAACGAGGCCCCGTCAATGACGGTCATGCCCGGGGCCTTGGCCGGACGGAAGCGCCCCACCGAGCCAGTCATCCCACCCGTACCTGCGTTGCGTCCCACAGATGCGTCCCACACGTAGACCTCGGCGGGGACACTGTTGCGGAATCGCTCGTTGCCAGGTGCGAGCACGTCTCCCTGCACCCGCAGACTCGACTGGGCATAGAGGCCAGGCACCCACGGCAGGGCGCCGCGCACGCCCACGTCGACCGAGGGGCGGACAAAGGTGGGGTCGTCGTTGCCGATGACGGTCCAGCCCCGGGCGCGCACGCCAAGCTCCAGCCGATTGGCGATGGCCACGCCGGTGCGCTTGCGGGACTTGGCATAGGCGACCTTGACCGGTTCGATGCCAGCGAGAGTGGCGCGGGCGGCGTCGATGGCGGCCTCCGGCACACGGGGCGGCGGCGGCGGGCGTGGCTCATCCACGGACTCGCCGCGCTCGTAGGCCACGCGGTCCCCCAGCCTCCCCACCAGGGCTTTGGCGGTGGCGAAGGCGCAGCGGGCGGAGTGGTCGGCGACGGCGTCAATGGTGCAGGTGCCGAGGGTCCGTCCCCGCTGCACGATGGGAATCGACGAGCCCAAGACGACGCCCTCACGGTCACCGTGATCGAGGTAGATGGCGTTGCCTGCCTGGTAGCGGATGCGCGCCGACGCCATGGACGGCGACGAGCGCGGCGACGGCGGCAAGGGCGTCGTCGACTGCGACGATGAGGACGAGGCGGCCGACGACGTCGACAGCAGCATCCACAGCAGCATCCACCAGCTTGAGCTCGTTCTTGGCGTCGTTGGTGACGTCAATCGCATGGACCCTGATTGGTGAAGCTGCAGCCGCCGCTGTGGTGACAGCCGATGCAGTTGGTGTTGGCCGTGAAGTTGATGCCCCACGGTTTGTCGGCGCGCGTCGTCTGGTGACATTGGTTGCAGCGGGCGTTTTCGTGACGGGGGTCGAAGGCGCCATGGCGCGACAAGGGATAGACCTCGGCGTCGGCGTGGCATTGTTTACAGCCCACGCTGTTGGTGGCGCTGAACCCGCGCACGCGGCTATGGGAGGTGGCGATGGCCGGCGGCACGCTGGCATGGCAACCGGCGCAGTCGTTGAGGGCGCGATCGGTGCGGCTCTGATGGCAGGCTGAACAAGAGGTTTCCGTCGCCGTCACCTTGGCAGCATAGGCGGCGCCACCATGGGCGGTACCGACGTCGACCGGGAAGTAGGCATTGTGGTCCATCGGGCCGACTGGCTCGGCGTTTGGATGACAGCGGAGGCAATCGGGCGAGGTGGAGCCAAAGGTCGGCACGCCGTTGTGGATCTGGGCCGGCGTCGGGCTGCGGTTCACCGTGGTGGTGTGACATTGGGCGCACTGCAGCGACGTGCGGTCGGTGCGCGCCCC
>CAJBHN010000467.1 GCA_903952805.1 uncultured Myxococcales bacterium
AGGCGAAGGCGAGGGAGAAGGCGAGGGCGAAGGAGAAGGCGAAGGCGAGGGCGAGGGCGAAGGCGAAGGCGAGGGCGAGGGCGAGGGCGAAGGCGAGGGAGAAGGCGAGGGAGAAACCGGCCTCGAATTTGACGTCCTCGTCGGCGACTCCGTTGTCCTGGATGGCTTCGTGGTCGTGGCTGATGTTGTCGCGATACCGCGCTTTGGCGTGCTGAATGTGGAGTCCGATGGGTCCCTTCGCTACACGCCGGAGCAGTCCCTGCTGCTGGGGCAGACGCCGCAGAGTTCATTTGCTGCCGGTGCGCCCGTCGTCGAGGAGTTTGGCAATGTGACGGTGCGGGTCTGGTCGTTCGCAAGTTGCCAACAGATTCACAGCGCCAATTTCCCCATCGAGGAAAGCGGCACCCGGCTGCTGTACGCGCCAGTGCCAGCCCTGGCCAACGCGGTGCCCTCGCCAGCGCTGGCCAACCCTTTCGCGATGCACTGGTGCGAGGTCGACGTCGGCGTCCGAGACGCCATCTGGACGCTCGTGCTCAAGGGCAGCGGCACCGACGCCCAGATGGGATTCCGGACCGACGAAATGTGGTTGCGAGGCATCCCGCCAGCAGGTTCCCCCGAGCTCAGCACCGCCACCAACTTTGGCCTGTTTGCCGCCTGGTACGCGACGCCGGTCAACGAAGTGTTGCTGCGCTTTGCCGATGCCGGTGCTTCCACGCCAAACACAGCCGGCCTTCGTTTTGCGCTGCCAGATCCAGACACGATGGCCCGCGCCATCGGCGGCGGCGTGACGACCGAGGTCGATGCATCGACGGCGGCTGCCGCCGCCAACCTGGCTCTTGGCGAGGCCACCTATGTCCACACCGAATGCGTCCGCGCCGGCTTCAATCTGCGCCTCGACACCCGCCGGGTGCGTGTCGGCGTCATCGCCGTCGACCAGGACGACTGCAGCGGCAACGCCATCGCCGTCGGCTTCGGCATCGGCGGCGGCGCCGACGGCACAGGTGGAACCGATGGCACTTTCGCCGGCGGTCATCGCGAAGGCGGCGGCAATGGCAATGACGAGCCCCGGTTCACGTTTGTGCTGATCCGCTGACGGCACCGCATTGGCGACAACGACGTGGGCACGACACGAGCGGCTCGGGCTTAGCCGTACGGGAACACTGGTGAGGGCTTCAGCGGTACGACGCCGATAGGGGCGGTCAGTTGCAGGACTGGCACGGTGGCCTCAACGCCGCACGCAACGGTCACGACGACAAGCCGGTCGTCGACGGCATCGTCGGCAGCATCGTCGACGATGCCGTCTTGGGTATCGTCGAGGAGAGCACCACGGGCGGCACCGACGAGCGCTTCGTCAGCGGCCACCGCGAGCCTGCGGCGAGCACCTGCGAGAGGCTCAGCCGTACTCCTCGGACTTGAAGCGGTCCTCGGCGATGCCCAGGGCATGCACGATGGCCTCGACGCCTTCCATGAAGCGGGGCGTGGGCTCCACCCCCGTCTCCTTGGCCTCGGCGCGCTGGTACTTGGTGATGGCAGCGCCACAGGCAAACACCATCGTGCGGGCGGCGTCGGTGACAATGGTCTGCATGAACTCGACGCTCGGGCGACCCTTCTGATAGCCGGCGCCGCGGGCAGCGACGACGTCGTCGGCTTCGCGGGTCAGACAATGCACCAGGCGGAAGCGATCGGGATGCGCCGCCGCCAGGGCGTTGAGCTCGTCATGGAAGATGATGTCGTCGAAGGTCTTGTTCACGTAGACCATGACGTGCTGCACGGATGGATGCTTGCCCAACAGCAGCTCATCCTTCAGCAGCGCGTAGTTCGGCACCACGCCCGATCCCGCCACGAGGTGCACCACGAGATCGGTGTGCTCCTGATGATCGTCCTCGAGCACATAGGGGCCCGTAAAGCCGGTGAAGTTCACCGTCCGCCCCTTGAGGTGTTCCGACGCCAGAAAAGGCGACAGCAGCGGCGGATATTTGTCCTCCTTGTGCCACCCCTCATAATTGACGGTGATGGTGACGCACTTTACCGTCGGCGCCGACGACATCGATTATGCGCGGAAGGTCTCGCGCGTGCCCGTGATGAGTTCGAAGTAGGCGATGACCCGCGAGAGTTCGGGAAACTGGTGCGGATCGATGGAGATGAACTGGCCCGCCTGGTACTCGGGCTGGTCGCCGGTATCGAAAGACAGGGTCACGGTGTCGTGGGTGTTGCGCACGACGTCGACGCACTTCGACACGATCTTCTTCAGGGGCTTCGGCTTGGGCTTCTTGGGCGCTTCGTCCACGGCAGGCTCCAGGGCGGCAGTCACATCAATCGTCAACGCTGTCTGACGTCGTCGACGCCAGCACGCAAGCCCCGACCCGGCAGGCGGGGCATGGAAGCCGGCAGTGACGCGGACAAAAAAGAACCGGCGCCGACGTCGACACCACAGTGCCGCCGTCGCCGCCGTTGCTTTCAAGCAAACAGGGCTGCTCAGTCGTCCGAGGACGCGGTGGCATGGAGGGGGACCTCATTGCCGACGAGTTCGATGATCGAGATCGGCGCGTTGTCGCCCTTGCGGATACGCGACTTGATGATGCGCGTGTAGCCACCGGGACGGGTCTTGAAGCGGGGACCGATGTCGCCAAAGAGCTTGGCGAGGACTTCCTGGTCGCGGATGTCAGCGAAGGCCTGACGACGAGCGTGGAGGTCACCGCGCTTGGCGAGCGTGATCAGCTGTTCCGCGAAGCGGCGCAGCTCCTTGGCCTTGGCGTCGGTGGTCTCGATGCGCTCGTGACGAAAGAGCGACGTGGCCATGTTGCGAAACAGCGCGGTGCGGTGCGCAGAGGTCCGACCGAGCTTTCGTCCAGAGTTCAGGTGACGCATGTTCTCTCCAAAGAATCAAAAAAAGTGGGGGGCCCCACAGGCCGGCGGACAAACCGCCGACCCGGATGTGGAGCTCAGAGGTCGGCTTCGTCGCCTTCGTCGTCGCCGTAGTCGTCGTCCAGGGATTCGCGGATGACCGGACCCGAGATGATGACCGGCTTGGCTCCGCCGGCCTTGGGCGGCCAGCCTTCGAGCTTCATACCGAGGCTCAAGCCCATCTCGTGGAGAATCTCTTTGATCTCCTTGAGAGACTTGCGGCCGAAGTTCTTGGTCTTGAGCATCTCGCTCTCGGTCTTCTGCACGAGGTCGCCAATGTACTTGATATTGGCGTTTTGCAGGCAGTTGGCCGAGCGCACCGAAAGCTCCAGCTCTTCGACCGAGCGCAGGAGGTTCTCGTTGACGCGCTCCTCCTTGATCTCGGGCTCGGGCAAGTCGGGTTCGATCTCTTCATTGAAGTTGATGAAGATCGAGACCTGCTCCTTGATGATCTTCGCCGCGATGCCGACGGCGTCCTCAGGCGTCACACCGCCGTTGGTCCAGACTTCAAGGGTAAGCTTGTCGTAATCGGTTTGCTGACCGACGCGAGCGTGGGTGATGTTGTAGTTCACCTTGACGATGGGCGAGAAGAGCGCGTCCATCGGTATCGTTCCGACCGATTGTCCGTCCATCCGGAACTGGGTCGCGGGGACGTAACCTCGGCCGCGCTTGATCGCAAACTCAGCCTTGAACGTGCCACCATCTGCCACCGTGCAGATGTGCTGGTCGGGATTCAGCAACACGATGCTTTCATCGTGGATGATGTCTTTGGCGCAGACGTTCTTGGGCCCCTGGATCTCGAGGCGAACGGTCTTGCTGTCGGCGTTGCCGAGCAGCTTGATGTCCACTTCCTTCAAATTCAGGATGATGTCGGTGATGTCTTCTTTGACATCAGGGACGCTCATGAACTCGTGCGTCGCGCCGTCAATCTTGACCGACGTGATCGCTGCGCCCTGCAACGAGGACAAGAGCACCCGGCGCAGGCTATTGCCGATGGTGACGCCGTAACCGCGCTCAAGAGGCTCGGCCACGAACTTGCCGTAGGTCGGCGACAGGGTCTCACGGTCGACGACCATGGACTTCGGACGGATGAGATCGCGCCAGTTCTTCTGCAGGGACATGGTGGTTCTTTCTTTCTTCGAGAGCCCCGGCGGAACACCCCGTCAAAACGACGACGAGCTCCATTCAGGACAGTCAACAAGCAATGAGCGGGTCAAGGGTGCGGGTGCTGCTCCGAGCCGCGTCCAGGCGTTGGCTGGCTAGAAGGCTGCGAGCACCGCGCGCAGCGTACTTCCTGTACGCGAGCACGGAGCGGAGCAGCCGACAACGCCAGCCGGCGTCTGGGCGCGGAGAGGCTACACGCGGCGGCGCTTGGGGGGGCGGCAGCCGTTATGCGGCACCGGCGTGACGTCGCGGATCAGCGTGACCTTGAGACCGCTGTTCGCGAGGGCGCGCAGCGCGCTCTCACGGCCAGAGCCTGGACCCTTGACGCGCACTTCGACGGCTTTCATGCCGTGGTCCATGGCCTTGCGGCAGGCGTCTTCGGCAGCCACCTGGGCGGCGAAAGGGGTCGACTTGCGCGAGCCCTTGAACTGGCGAGCGCCGCACGACGACCACGACACGGCGTTGCCCTGCTGGTCGGTGATGGTGATGACGGTGTTGTTGAAGGAAGCGAAGACGTGCGCGATGCCGATCGCGACGTTCTTCTTGACCTTCTTCTTACCCTTGGGAGGAGCCATTGTTCGATCCTGTTGTGCGCCCCGACGAGGAACCATCGAGGAGATGCATCATGAAGTTTGGTGCTTCTTCGGCTGGCGCCGAAGAAGTGGTGGGAGGCCCCAGGCTTGGCCCGGGGCTGCCATTCAACGCCAAGCGCTATTTGGAAGCCTTGCGGGCCACCGACTTGCGCGGACCCTTGCGGGTGCGGGCGTTGGTATGGGTGCGCTGACCGTTGACGGGCAGACCACGGCGGTGACGCAGACCGCGGTAGCAGCCAAGGTCCATCAGACGCTTGATGTTGAGAGCCACATCGCGACGCAGGTCGCCTTCGACCTTGTAGCCCTGCTCGAGGACGTCGCGGATGCGAGCCATCTCGTCTTCGCCGATGTCGTCAGACCGCTTCTGGGGGTCCACGTTGGCCTTGGCCAGGATGGCCTGGGCATTCACGGAGCCAACTCCGTACACGTAGGTGAGCGCAACACCCATCTTCTTGTTGCGCGGCAAGTCGACACCAGCAATACGAGCCACTTTCGCCTCCAAAACACACGCCGCCGACGGCACCCGTCAACGGTCGAATCATGAACATGTGCATGGAGACTCGCTCGACGCGGTGCGCCTGCGGGTGGAGCGCGCTTCCGGTATAGGCCGGCGCTGCTCTTCGCGCTCCACCAATCCACGTTCTGTGACGGGATCGATCTCCATGCGCGAGAAAAATGGTGACGACATGACGCCCGAAACAGGCGGCCTGGGTCACCGGTGGGCCTCAGCCCTGGCGCTGCTTGTGCCGCGGATCGGAACAGATCACGCGAACGACGCCTTTGCGACGCACAACCTTGCACTTGTCGCAGATGCCTTTGACCGACGCTCGAACCTTCATACCAGACTCCGCCTCTGCCTCACGGCAGTGCTTGTGATCCCTCGGGGACCTCGGGTCGCCTGCGACGTACCAGTCGCTCGCGACCTTGACAAGCCCCGATTGTGTTCAACGTGCTTTCGCTGCCCGCTTCATCGAAGAAGAATCCGACGTCTTTGACGACGACGACGCCTTCTTCGTCGCCGTCTTGGCGACCTTCTTTTTAGCCTTGGTGGCGACCTTCTTCGAGCTCTTTTTCGTCGCCTTCTTGGTGACCTTCTTGGCGACCTTCTTGGCGACCTTCTTGGCGACCTTCGTGGCGATCTTCTTCGTCGCCCTCTTCGTCGCCTTCGTGGCGACGTTCTTCGTCGCCCTCTTCGTCGCCCTCTTCGTCGCCTTCGTGGCGGTCTTCTTCGTCGCCTTCGTGGCGATCTTCTTCGTCGCCTTCGTGGCGATCTTCTTCGTCGCCTTCGTGACTGCCGGCTTGGAGGCAACTCGGGTCGCAGCAGCCGGTGCTGCCTTCAACGATGCTGGCGAACGTCGGGGTATTTCAAGGCGATCATGGGCCGCCTCAATGGCTCCCTGGGGATCGGCTGGAGCACCGGCTGCCCACGCGCCTCGACGAGGTTGCCTGACGCCATCGAGCACCCGGCGGATCGCCGAAGTGACTGCATCAGGGCTCTGCGTGCCATCGACGACTTGGAGTCGCGGGCCGTACAAGGCCTTGAGTGGTGCTGTCTCGGCGTGAAACTTCAACAGGCGCTTCGTGACGGCTTCGAGCGTGTCATCGGGGCGGTGGGTCAGGCCCTGATGCCCGCAGTGCTCGCAGGTGTCCGCCTCTTTGGGTGGCATGGACTGGAGGTGGTAGATGGCACCGCAGGCACTGCAAGAACGCCGGTAGACGGCGCGATCGCGGACCACTTCGTCTGGGCAGTCTATGCCAACGACGACGTCAATGTTTTCGCCGCGGGCAGCGAGCATGGCGTTGAGGGCCTGCCCCTGGGGGATCGTGCGGGGAAATCCATCGAGGAGGAATCCCTCCAAGCAGTCGTCCCTACGGGTCCGCTCGTCGATCATCGCAATCACGATGTCGTCGGAAACAAGGCCACCGCTCTTCATCACCGCCTCGACCTGCTGGCCGAGGGGCGTCTGCTGCTTGACGTGCTCACGGAGCATGTCACCGGTGGACAGCTGCGGTATGCCGTAGAGCTCCACCAGGCGTTTGGCCTGGGTGCCCTTTCCGGCGCCCGGAGGCCCGAAGAGGATGATGCGCATTGCGGCCTCTGTCAGTGGCTTGAGGTCACGTCAGACGGGAGCGGGCTCAGCACCTTCGGCAATCGGATTCTCCGACGTCCGGGCGCGACCCTTGATGCGCGGACCGGTGGGCCCGGCAAAGCCGTCGTAGTGGCGGGTGATCAGATGCCCTTCAATCTGCTGGGCGGTGTCGAGGGCGACGCCGACCACGATCAGCAGGCCCGTGCCGCCGAAGTAGAAGGGAACCTGGTTGCTCGTGATGTTCTGGATGAGGCTGGGCATCACGCAGACCAACGAGAGGTAGATGGCGCCTGCAAACGTCACGCGGCTGAGCACGTGGTCGATGTATTCGGCGGTCTCACGGCCTGGTCGTACGCCGGGCACGAAGCCACCGAACTTCTTCAGGTTGTCAGCGACGTCCACGGGATTGAAGACCATAGCGGTGTAGAAGAACGCGAAGAAGATGATCAGGCCGACGAAGATTGACATGTACTGCCATGAGCCCGGCTGCAGCGCCGTCTGCAGACCCTGAGCCCAGGCCGCGTCGTCGAACAAGGAAGCAAGGGTCGCCGGGAACATCAGCAGCGACGAAGCGAAGATGGGGGGGATGACGCCGGCCGTATTCACCTTGAGCGGCAAATGCGTTGACTGCCCGCCGTACTGCTTATTGCCCACGATGCGCTTGGCGTATTGGACGGGGATGCGCCGCTGGCCGCGTTCAATGAACACGATGGCGAAGATAACGACGAAGACGACGACGCCCAAGATCGCCACCTCCGGCAGAGTGTAGGTTTGCTCCTTCACGCCGACCGCCAACTGGTACAGCGCGGCAGGGAGACCAGCGACGATGCCCGAGAAAATGATCATCGACGTGCCGTTGCCGATGCCTTTCTCCTGGATTCGCTCGCCCAGCCACATGATGAACGCGGTGCCCGTCGAGAGCGTCAGCACGGTCATGAAGATGAAGCCGAAGCCACCGAAGGCAGATGCCCATTCCGCGTCGACGACGCTTTGACCGTTCTGATTGATGCCCTTCAACCACTGGCTGAGCATCACGCCTTGAACGATGGCAACCAGCATGGTTCCGTAGCGGGTGAACTGATTGATCTTCCGGCGTCCCTGCTCGCCTTCTTTCTGGAGGCGCTCCAAAGAAGGGATGACGACCGTCATCAACTGCATGATGATCGACGAGGTCACGTAAGGCATGATCCCCAGCGCGAACACACTGAGTTGGGCGAGTGCCCCGCCGGAGAAGAAGTTCAGAGTTCCCAGAAGACCACCACCGTCGCCGGTTGAGGTCTTCAGGTAGTCCTGCATAATGCTGCGATCCACGCCAGGCGTGCTGACGAAGATGCCGATGCGGTATACCGCGAGCAGCGCCAACGTAAAAATGATGCGTTTCCGCAACTCGGGGATGCGGAAAATGTTGACGAGTCCGGCGGCCACGCGGGCACCTCGTGCGGGCCGCCACTACCTGTGACAGCCAAGACGACAAAATAGTGCCGCGCGTCGGTATGACGCGCGGCTGACCACACTGGTTAAGCGCTGACCTTGGGACCGTCAAGGACTTCCACAGTCCCGCCGGCGGCCTCGATCTTCTGCTTGGCGCTGGCGGAGATGGCATGCGCCTTCACCGTCAGCTTGATGGCGAGGTCGCCGGTGCCAAGGATCTTCACCTTCATGCGGGTCTGGGTGACCAGGCCGCACTCGATGAGCGTGATCGGGTCAACCATGTCGCCAGCGGCGAAGCGCTCGGCGATGCGACCGACATTGACGACGGTGAAGTTCTTCCGGAAGTCGTGGTTGCGGAAACCGCGCTTGGGCAAGCGACGGGCAAGGGGCAGCTGTCCGCCCTCGAATCCGGGTCGAACCTGACCGGACTTGGTCTTCTTTTGACCCTTGTGACCGCGACCGGCTGTCTTGCCGTGTCCGGAAGCGCGACCGCGACCCAGACGCTTCGGCTTGTGACGGGCGCCGTGGGGCGCGACGAGATTGTGCAGACCCTGAACTTCAATGCTGCTCATTGCAGGCTCCTTGCGCCGCCAGCGGTGCTGGTCGACTCGGATGGGGAACGATGGTCAACCACCGTTCATAGCGACGCCTGTCACACCTTCCCCAACAAGGGAAGGGGTTCACGCGACAGGCTTTGGTAACGATCACGCCTTCTTGGGCGTGCCGTCAGCGTTCTTGTGCCGACGGCCAAAGAGGGCCGCTTCGCCCTTTTTGACTTCGACGGCGACGAGGTGCTGGACCTTCTCGACCATGCCGCGGATGGCGGGCGTATCCCGCAATTCGACGGTGTGGCCAATGCGGCGCAGACCAAGGCCCTTGATGATGAGGCGCTGGGCCTCGCTCTTGTGGGACATGCCGCGCAGCTGGGTGACGCAGATCTTCGTGGACTGAGACATGGATCTCTCCGAGAGTCAGACCCGCCGACGGTGAGGTCGGTGGGGTGCTGCAGGTAACGGTCAGGCCTGGGCGCCGGCCTGGGTGGCCTTGGCCTCGGGCAGCGCAACACCACGACGGGAGGCGTGCTGCTCAACGCTCTTGAGCTGGCGCAGGGCATCGACGGTGGCGTGGACCACGTTGTGGGGATTCTTGGTCCCGAGGGACTTCGAGAGGATGTTGTGGACGCCGGCGGCCTCCAACACGGCGCGGACCGTGCCGCCAGCGATAACGCCGGTACCGTCGGAAGCCGGACGAAGCACCACCAGGCCTGAGCCGAAGTGACCTTTGGCCTCGTGCGGAATCGTGGTGCCCTTCAAGGAAACCTTGAAAAGACCCTTCTTCGCCTGGTCGGCACCCTTGCGGATGGCCTCGGGGACTTCGTTGGCCTTGCCGAGGCCGACGCCGACGTGGCCTTCGCCATCGCCGACCACGACGAGCGCGGCGAAGCTGAAGCGCTTACCGCCCTTCACGACCTTGGCGACGCGGTTGATGTGGATGACGCGCTCGGTGAGCTCGCCAAGGGACTCGGGATTGATGGGCTTTTCGGCCATGGATTCCTCGGAGAAAGACGTTGAGAGAGCTGGAGCTCAGAGCGAGAGGCCACCCTCACGGGCGCCGTCGGCAACCGCAGCAATGCGGCCGTGATAGCGAAAGCCATTGCGGTCAAAGACGACGGCTGCGACGCCGGCCTTCTTCGCGCGCTCGGCGATCGCCTTGCCGACTTCCTTGGCGGCGTCGGACTTCTTCTTGCCCTTGACGGCGTCGCGAAGAGCCTTGTCGAGGGTCGAAGCCTGGGCGAGGGTCTTGCCGGTCTCATCATTGATGATCTGGGCATAGATGTGCGTCGCGCTGCGGAACACCGACAGGCGGGGGCGCTCAACCGTGCCCTCCACAGTCTTGCGGATGCCGAGGTGGCGCTTGACGCGCGTGGCTTCCTTGGGGTTCTTGCGACGGAGCGTAGCGAGATCGACCTTGCGCATTGCACTGACTCCTGAGGGTAGCGAGCACGGTTGTCCGGACGTGCCGACATCCTCGACAGGGATGGAACCGCCGACGTCGCCAACCGAGGCAACGTCGGGTGTGAAGGATCACTTGGCGCCGGACTTGCCTTCCTTCTGCAGCGGCTTCTCGGTGGAGTATCGGACACCTTTGAGGCCGTAGGGGTCCTTATTCACCGGGCGGAACGAGCGGATTTTGGCCGCGGTCTCGCCGAGGAGTTCCTTGTTCGCCGCCGTCAAGACGATGTGCGTCTTCTTGTCGTCGGTGATCTGGGCCGTGAGGCCCTCGGGGAGCTTGTACACGATCGGGTGCGAAAACCCGAGCGTCATGTGCAGCTCTTTCCCCTTCACTTCGGCGCGGTAACCGACGCCGGTGATGTCGAGCTCGCGGGTGAAGCCCTTATCGGCTCCCGTGACCATGTTCTGTACGATGGTACGAGTGAGGCCGTGCAGCGACCGTGCGAGGCGATCCTCGTTGGGGCGGCTCACGATGATCGTGGTGCCTTCGAGGGCAACCTTGACCTGCGTGTGGGGCTTGAACGAGAGCTTGCCCTTGGGGCCTTCGACCTTCACCTCGCCATTGGCGATGGCGACCTTGACGCTCTTGGGGACTTCGATTGGCTTCTTGCCGATACGAGACATGGGATGACCCGTGCTTTCTGAAATGGGTTCGACATCATCGGTGACGGTGACGGCGACCTCGACCGGGTCGAGGCCGACGGCATCACCACACCGTGCAGAGGACCTCGCCGCCAACCCGGTCCTTGCGGGCCTGGTGGTCGGTCATGACGCCACGGGACGTCGAGACGATGGCGAGACCGATACCGCCGCGGACCTTCTGGAGGTCATCGGCTGCAGAGTAACGGCGGAGGCCGGGGCGCGACACACGCGACACGCCCTCGATCAGGGGCTGGCTGCGCTCGTCGTACTTCAGCGTGACGTGAAGGGTGGCGCGGCCATCCTTCTCTTCGACGCGGACGTCTTCGAGATAACCCTCGTCCTTGAGGATCTGGGCGATGCGCACCTTGATCTTCGACGAAGGAGCGGTCGTGGTCTTGTGGCGCGCGAGCTGAGCGTTGCGCAGGCGCGTGAGAAAATCGGCGATGGGATCGGTCATCATGGGTGGTTGACCTTCAGATGAGAGTGAAAGCGGAAAGTGGAGTGCAAGCAGGTCACTTGCGGAACGGCATGCCGAGGTGCGTGAGCAGAGCCTTGCACTGCTCGTCATTGGCTGCCGTCGTCACGAACGTGATGTTCATGCCGCGGAGCTTGTCCACCTTGTCGTAGTCGATCTCGCTGAAAATGATCTGCTCCTTGAGGCCCAGGGAGTAGTTGCCACGACCGTCCATCTTTGCGGCTACGCCACGAAAGTCGCGAACGCGGGGCAATGCGAGGTTGACCAGACGGTCCAAGAACTCCCACATGCGCTCGCGGCGCAGGGTGACCATGCAGCCGATGTTCATGCCTTCGCGCAGCTTGTAGGTGGCGATCGACTTCTTGGCGGCGGTCAGCACGGGCTTCTGGCCGGTGATCTTCGCCATTTCCTCGGCGGCGCCTTCAAGGATCTTCGGGTCGCGAACCGCTTCGCCCAGACCCATGTTGACCACAATCTTGGTCAGACGTGGGACCTGCATGGGGTTCTTCAAGCCGAGTTCCTTCAAGAGGTTCGGCGCGATTTCCTTCTTGTAGAAGTTCCGCAGGCGAGGCGGACGCTTCTCCTCAGGAGGCAGCTCCGAGGGCTTGAGTTGGTTCTGGCTGGCAGCCTTGGCTGCCTTCTTGGCGAGGCCTTCGGCCTTGGCCTTGGCTGCGCGGTCGCCGTCGTCGGTCTTCTTGGAAGCCATTGTTCATCTCCTGTCAGTGTCGGCGGGGAGGGTTCACCTCGACCCGTCACGCGGTAGCAGCTGTGGGCAGAACTTCATGGGCGCGGGCCCAGGAAGCGTCAGTTCTTCTTCGGCGTCAGCCGAAGAAGCATCAAACCTTCTCGGCCTTGAGGCCCTTGCCCCGTGCCACGCGCTCCTTGAGGAGGCTGGCCTTGCCCTCGCCGGTCTTCTGGGCGGCACCAACACGCACCGGGCGGTTGAGCGTCTCTGAGAAGAGCATCACGTGGGACAGCGGGATCGAGCCGGCGCCCTCAATGATGCCGCCCTCGGGGTGTTTCGCCGAGCGCTGGGGCTTGAGGTGACGCTTGATGAGGCGGAGGCCTTCGACGCGGACGCGAACCTTGTCGCCATCACGCAGGACTTCGAGAACTTTGCCCGATTGACCCTTGATGTCTTTGCCGCCGGCGATGACCTTGACGAGGTCACCCTTCTTGATCTTGCACTTGATCTGCATGGCTGTTTCGCCTTTCAGAGAGAGTGGGGGGTGACGTCGCTCAAAGCACTTCAGGCGCGAGCGAAACAATCTTCATGAATTTTTTGGCGCGCAGCTCACGGGCCACTGGCCCAAAGATGCGGGTGCCGATCGGCTCGTTGTCCTTGTTGACCAGGACGGCGCCGTTGTTGTCGAAACGGATGTACGTTCCGTCAGCGCGGCTCAACTCCTTGGCGGTGCGAACGACGACGGCGCGGACGACGTCCCCCTTCTTGACCTTGGAGGCAGGGCTGGACTCCTTGACGGCGCAAACAATGACGTCGCCGACCGAGGCGTAGCGGCGCTTGGAGCCACCGAGAACCTTGATGCACATCACCTTGCGAGCACCGGAGTTGTCAGCGACTTCGAGGGTGGACTGGGTCTGGATCATGGTCGAGTACCAACCTTCCTGGGCACAAAAGCCCGCGAATAGACGACGACGGCTGCCCTGGGGGCAGCGGCGTCACAGTGGGTCGTGGTCGGAAAAGGAGTCATGTGAGGCAAAGTGCCCATCACCATGACGCCTCGGACGCGGGGCCGGCGTGCCTGTGGGCAACGGCGGGCCAGGGTCTCCGAAGCACGAAACGGCCATCGCTCAGGCGCACCATTGATGCGCCCAATGGCCTGAGACGCTCAGACCTTCGCTTTTTCGGCGATGGACTGGAGGCGCCAGCGCTTGAGGCGGCTCAGAGGGCGCGACTCAACGATCACAACCTTGTCGCCCGCGGCGACATCATTGTTCTCGTCGTGCGCGTAATAACGCGCGCGCTTCTTGAGAAACTTGTTGTACTTCGGATGCTTCACCGTACGCACCACCTCGACGATGATGGTCTTGTGCATCTTGCTCTTGATAGCCACGCCCGCGAGGGTGCGACCCTTGCCACGGTCGGCGCCGTCGGCTTGCTGTTGCTCGGTCATGTGATCGTTCCGATCTGAAAGTGTCGGTCAGTCGTGACAGGAGAAAAAGGCGACGTCAACTGGGATGTCGGTGGTGCACTCACCATCGACCCTCCCGTCAAACAGTCGGCTGATTCTTCGCCGTCAGGATGCGGGCGAGCTCTTTGCGCTTGTCCGCCAGCTCCGACGTGTTCGCCAGCTTGCGGGTCGCATGCTGGAAGTTCAGGTCGAAGAGGTCCTTGCGGGTCTTCTGCTCAAGTTCGGCCAGGTCCGCTTGGGACTTGCCGGCAAAGGATGTCTTCTTGGCCATGGGCTCACTCCGGAGAGCAACCAGGGGCGCCGCCATTGACGGCGCCCTGTTGCTCAGAGGTCGTTCTTCTTGTCGATGAATTTGGTCGCGAGGGGCAGTTTGGCCTTGGCGAGGTTGAGGGCTTCGATCGCCGTGGCGACGTCAACACCTTCCATCTCGTACAGGACACGGCCAGGAAGCACGACGGCAACCCAACCCTCGACGTTACCCTTACCCTTACCCTGACGAGTCTCGGCAGGCTTCTTGGTGAAGGACTTGTCAGGAAAGATGCGGATCCAGATCTTGCCGCCGCGCTTGATCTTGCGAGTCATCGCAACGCGGGCTGCTTCAATCTGGCGGGCCGTCAACCAACCTGGTTCCGTCGCGATGAGTGCGTACTCACCGAAGGAGACGTCGTGGCCACGTCCGGCTTTGCCGGCAACGTTGCCTTTGTGCATTTTGCGGTACTTGACGCGCGCTGGGCTCATCATGGCGAGGGAACTCCGACTTCAAGGCGTCTCACGACGCCAGGAAGTGTTCGATCTTTTCCAGCGCTGGCGCCGGAGAAGGGGTGATTGGGTCAGTTGCGGCGCGCGCTGGTGGGCAACACTTCGCCCTTGAAGATCCAGCACTTGCAGCCGATGACGCCGTAGGTGGTGTAGGCTTGGGCGAAGCCGTACTCGATGTCGGCGCGAAGGGTATGCAGGGGCACGCGGCCCTCGCGGTACCACTCGCGACGCGCAATCTCAGCACCGCCAAGGCGGCCGGAGACGGCGATACGAATACCTTTGGCGCCGAACTTCTGCGCCGTCTGGATCGACTTCTTCATTGCCCGACGAAATGCCACGCGGCGTTCGAGCTGCTGGGCCACGCTCTCGGCGACCAGCTGCGCATCCGTTTCGGCCTTGCGGACCTCGTGGATGTTCAGGAAGACCTCAGAGGCCGTAACCTTCTGCAGATCTTTCTTGAGCTGCTCGAGGGAGGCGCCCTTCTTGCCGATCACAATGCCAGGACGTGCGGTGTGCACGTTGATCTTGCATTTGTTGGCGGCGCGCTCGATGTCGACGCGCGAGATGCCCGCCTGCTTGAGCTTGTCGTGGATGTACTTGCGGAGCTGAAGGTCCTCGTGGAGCCACTGAGCGTAGCCCTTCTCACGGAACCAGCGGCTGTCCCAGGTGCGAATCACGCCGAGACGGAAGCCTGTTGGATGCGTCTTTTGACCCATGTGGGAATCCTCTGTTCACCGCCTCACGACGGTGAACTTCTTCGACGTCAGCTCGCCGGGGCGAGCTTCACGGTGATGTGGGAAAGCTGTTTCTTGAAGGGAGTGGCACGGCCGTGTGCTCGCGGCAGGAACCGCTTGAGCATGCCAGCCTTATCGACCTGCACGTCGGCGACGACGAGCGTGTCGAGGTCCATTTTCCTCTGGTCGGCGTTGGCCACCGCAGAGTCGAGAACCTTCTTCAGGAGGGGCGCGCCTGCGCGCTGCTGGAAGGCCAGCAGGGTCAGAGCTTGCTCAACAGGCATGCCGCGGACTGCGTCGGCGAGGACGCGGGCCTTGCGGGCGCTGATGCGCACGCCTTGCATGCTGGCGGTGGCGGGGCCGTCTTGACGGGCCTGCTTGCGCAGTTCCGCCTTCAGCTTCTCGCGCTTGGGCTTCTTCGTGGTGGTCTGGTCGGTCATGGCCTCACCTCACTTCTTTCCAGCGGGTGCCTTCTTGTCGGCTGGATGGCCAACGAAGGTCCGGGTGGGGGCAAACTCGCCCAGCTTGTGACCGATCATGTTGTCGGTGACGTAGACAGGGATGAACTTTTTGCCGTTGTGGACGGCAAAGGTGTGGCCGATAAAATCGGGCACGATCATCGAACGACGCGACCAGGTCTTGATGACCTTCTTGTCGGTGTTGCCCACAACCTTCTTCCAAAGGTGGTGGTCGATGAACGGACCCTTCTTGACGCTACGTGGCATCTCAATACCTCAAGAAGAAAGAAGTCAGACTTTGTTGCGACGACGGACAATGAGTCGGTCGGTGCGCTTGTTGTTGCGAGTCTTGTGACCCTTGGTCGGCTGACCCCAGGGGCTGACCGGGTTACGGCCACCGGAGGTGCGGCCTTCGCCACCGCCATGCGGATGGTCGACGGGATTCATCGAGACGCCGCGGACGTGAGGCTTCTTGCCGAGCCAACGCTTGCGACCGGCCTTGCCGAGTTGGACGAGTTCGTGTTCAGCGTTGCCAACCTGGCCGATGGTCGCGGTGCAGTTCGACAGCACCATGCGCGTCTCGCCCGAAGGCAGACGAATCTGGGCGTACTGACCTTCGCGGGCCATCAGCTGGGCCGACGCACCGGCCGACCGCACCATCTGCCCACCCTTACCGGGCTTGAGCTCGATGTTGTGGATCTGGGTGCCGACGGGGATGTTCGACAGGGGGAGGTGGTTGCCGGGCTTGATGTCGGCGGTGGTCCCCGAGAGGATCACGTCACCGACGTTCAGACCGACAGGCGCCAGGATGTAGCGCTTCTCACCATCGAGGTAGTGGAGCAGGGCGATGTTCGCCGTGCGGTTGGGATCGTATTCGATTCCAGCAACCTTTGCAGGCACGCCCGGCTTGTTTCGCAGGAAGTCGACAATACGGTACTTCCGCTTGTGACCGCCGCCGCGGTAGCGGGTGGTGATGCGACCAGTGTTGCCACGGCCGCCGGCCTTGCTGATGCCGACCGTGAGGCTTTTTTCGGGCTTGGACTTCGTGATCTCACTGAAGTCGTTCCCGGTCATGTTGCGACGTGACGCCGACGTCGGCTTGTACGTTCGAATACCCATCGATCCTCCGTGCCATACCCCCGAGAGCGTTTCTGCTCCCGGGTTCTCGGCGCCGAATGGGCACCACGTCTCGACGACGTTGTGCCCGAAAGAAATCCCCGACCTGGTGAGGTGGGAAAAGCATCGCTCCGGTGATGCCGACAGGTCTTGCGAGCTGCAGCGGCGGAGCAGGGATCACCCAGTGAAGGCGATCCGATGGCGCGGTCTCTCCCACACAGCGATGCAGTTGTCCAGCAGGTTGGAGAAAAAGGCGGGCGTCGAGGTCACTGTGGTGGTCACGCGATCGATCGAGCCAGCCGAGGCACCGGAGCTCCTTCGCACGGCTTTTCCTTGGACATTCGTCCTGGCTGTGCGCCGCAGCTGCGCCTGGCGTTGGGAAGGATAACGCAATTTTTTGGTCTGTTGGCTCTGCAACGCGCCGATCGTGAGTTGGTCAGCGGCTGGCTTCATTGGCGAGGCGGACGGCGATGGTGGCGCGGTATTGGGATGCATGACGCCCGGTTGCTGGCCAGTTCGGTTGTTTTGGCTGTCCCTGGCGCTGCTGGTTGGTGGTGGGTGTGAGCACGGTGAGCCGCCCAATGTCATTCGCGTTCTGATTGGCAGCGCGGCCGATACCCTCGATCCCCGGATGGCCAGCGGCGCGGTCGGCGTGCGGCTCTCACAGCTGTTGGCGCCGCCGCTGTGCGTGGTCGACGACCGGCTCCAGCCCCGCTGGTTGTTGGCTGACGAGGTCGGATACGTCGACGAAGTCACCATGGATGTCCACCTCAAGGACGAGACGGTGGTCGACGCCGACGATGTGGTGTTCACATTTTCGTCTATTCTTGACCCGGCGTTGGGGTCGCCCCATCGGGCCCGCCTGGACGTCATCGCCGAGGTCGTCGCGCTCGATGCGCGGACGGTACGCTTTCGGCTGGTGCGTCCCCATACGCCATTTGTCGTCGATGGACTGTGCGCCATTGGCATCGTGAGCCGACGTACCTGTGGCAACAAGGATGTGTGTCGAACCCACCCGGCGGGGGCCGGTGGATTCATGCGTGTCGACGACGGCAGCCGTCCCGATCGGCTGCTGCTGAAACGCCGGCCCGGGGGCGAGCCCGGTCCCGACCTTGACATTCGGGTGGTCCGCGACGGCAGCGCGCGCTTGCTGGGGCTGTTGGCCGGCGACGTCGACGTCGTCATGGGTGATGTTGCTCCGTGGGATGTGGCACCGCTGGAGGGAGCTGGCTTGTCGGTCTCGGACACGGCTGGGGTCGGCTTTTCGTACCTGGGGATCAACACACGCACGGGTCTGCTCGCCGACGACCGGGTCCGGCGGGCGCTGGCGCTGGCCATCGACACCAGGCAGTTGGTGGCGGGGCGACTGCGGGGGCACGGGACCCGGAGTTCGGGCCTGTTGCCGCCGGGGCATTGGGCGAAGGCTGCCTCGTTGCAGCCTGTCGACGTCGACCGCGAGGCTGCGCGTGCCTTGTTGCGCGAGGCCGGGGTGCCGGCGGGTGCCATGCTGCGGCTGTTGTCGAGTACGGATCGCCTGCGCCAAAGCAGCGCTCGCGCCATCGCGGCCCAGCTCGCCGAGGTCGGGCTGCAGGTCGAGGTTGAGGTGAGGGACTGGAGTGTGGTCTATGAGCGTCTGAAGGCCGGACGCTTTGAACTGGTGCTCGCCAAGTGGACGCCGGTGGTGGAGCCCGACCTGCTGACGACGACGGTGCACAGCCGCAGCATTCCCGGCTCGGTCGAGGGCGTCGCCGCTGGCGCGGTCGGCGGCGGCAACCGCGGTGCCTTCAAGGATGCCGATGTCGACCGCTGGCTGGATGAGGCGCGTACCACCGTCGACGTCGACGCCCGCGCCCGCCTCTATGGCCTGGTTGAGGCCAGGCTGCAGCAGCGAGTGCCTTTTGTGCCGCTGTGGTGCGACGACGAGGTCATCGCGACATCGTCGCGGGTACGCGGCCGAGACGGCGTGACGCCGCTGCAACCGTGGCGCACGGGCTCGTTTCTCCCGTTGCTCGAAGCAACGCTCGCGCCAGCCAGGACGACGCCATGAGCGCCCTTGGCTCAGCCGTGGTCGATGTGGCCATCGCCGTCGTGGTCCTTGTGGCCGTCGTCGCCAGCGCCCTGATCCCGCGCGGCGGCGGACGCTGGCGGCGACGCCTTCGGCGGCTGGGTGACGTCGTCGTCACCGCCAGCGCGGCCGTGGTGCTCGTGGGGGCGGCCGCCGCCGTCGTGCCTGGCGATCCCGTGGCCCGGGCCCTGGGCGAAGATGCTCCCGAGAGTGCGAGGGCCGCCATGGCCGCCACGATGGGCCTGCATCATGCCGTCGTCTTGCCGGCGGTGTTGGTGCCGGCCGGTGCAGGGGGGCGGGTGGTGTCGGGGCTGGTGCTGGGCCTGATCGACGACGACGGGGGATTGCGCTCATATCGGGGCGAACCGGTATGGGGGATCATCGGACCGCGGCTGTCGTCGTCCATGCGTTTGGGGAGTGGGGCGCTGGTGCTCGGCGTACTCGGAGGAATGCTGCTGGGAGCCGCAGCGGGTTGGCTGGATGGTCGGCGCGGCGGCGAGGCCGTCGCTGTCGTCGTCACGGCTGCCGCCGCCCTGCCCCGCCTTGTGCTCGGTCCGGCGCTGGTGGCGGTGGTGGCGGTGTCGTGGCGGCTGCTGCCTGCCGGTGGCGACGATGACGTGGCCGGCCTGGTCTTGCCGACCTTGTGCCTGGCCCTGCCCTTTGCCGGCGTGGTGGCGCGCCACGTGCGCGTGGCCGTTATCGACGTCGTCAACGAGCCGTTTGTCAGGGCGGCCGTCGCCCGAGGCGCGTCGCCGTGGCGGGTGGCTTTGCGACATGTGCTTCCCCATGCCCTGCTGCCGGTGGTGCACCTGACGGGGGTGCAGGCCGGGGCTGTGTTGTCGGGCGCCGTCGTCGTCGAGCGGGTCTTTTCCTGGCCTGGCCTTGGGACCTTGTTGGTCGAACGGCTGCAGCAGGGGGACCTGCCGGTGGTGGTGGCGATGGTGGCGGTCTCGGCGGTGCTGGTCGTGGCCATGAATCTGCTGGCCGACACGGTTGCTGTCGTGGTGGATCCACGCTTGCGGCGGGCACGGACGCCATGACGACGACGACCACGACGACGACCGTTTCACCATGGCTCGGATGGCTGGGGCTGCTGCTGGCGGCGCTGGTCGCCAGCGTCGGCCCGATGGTGCTGGCGCCGCCGTGCATCGACCTTGCCCACGACCTGGCGCCACCCGGCGACGACGCCCTCATCGATGTCCTGGGACGGGGCGAAGGCGGAACCAGTGTGCTCGCCAGTCTGGTGTGGGGGGCTCGTGGAGCCATCGGTATCGGCGTGGCGGTGTCGTTGTCGTCGACGGGGCTGGCGCTGCTGTTGGCGCTGGTGATGGCCCTCGGTCCCCGCAGCCTGCGGCAGCTGCTGGGGCGGCTGGTGGACGTGATGTTGACGTTTCCGTCGCTGCTGTTGGCGGCGGCGTTGTCGGCCGTGCTGGCGCCTGGCCCCGCGAGCGTGGTGTTCGTGCTCGTGCTGTCGTCGTGGGCGGCGCCAACGCGGGTCCTTGGGGGTCTGGCGGCGGCGGTGGCGGCCCGGGATCATGTCACGGCCGCCGTGGCCCTGGGCGCGTCGCGCTGGCGGGTGGCTGTGGTGCATGTGGCGCCGCTTTTGTGGCCGACGGTGCTGGTGCAGGTGGGTCAGAGCTTCGGCGGAGCCATTGTCGCCGAGGCGTCGTTGTCATTTCTGGGACTGGGCCAACAGCCGCTGGCACCGCCGCTGTACGCATCGTGGGGCACGATGCTCGACGACGGCGTGGCGCTGGTGTTGGCGGCCCCGCACCTGTGGTGGCCCCCGGCCCTCGCCATCTTGTTGGTGACCGCCTGCGCCCAACTGGCCGTCGCCAGCCGTCGCTGAGCAGGCGGCAGCCCCCCCGCCGTCTCGACGAGGTGGCGTTCATCCTCGCCGAGCGCCTATTGGCAGACGGCGACGCTGGTGCCGGCCTCGGCGCGGAATTGCATGGGACCGCAGATGGTGCCGGTCGGGCACGTCAGGACGTTGGCCGGATCCCGGTTGGTGTAGTCACAGACCTGCTCGCAGCGATTGCTGAAGCAGTCGAGGATGTCGGTGTCGGGAGCGTCGCAGATGCGGTCGCCGTCAAGCAGGTCGCTGTAGAGCGAGACATCGCACGACTCGCCACGCTGCTGCTGGTCGGCGCAGACACCGACGCCAACGTCGACGATGTCTTCCCAGCAGCCCAGGCCAAGGCTGGTACATTCGGCGTCGGCGCTGCACTCCATCTTGCAGACGCCCAGGTCGAAGGGGCCCGCGGCCGACGAGAAGATGCAGCTCAAGCCCACGTCGCAGTCGAGGTCGTCGATGCAGGTGGCGTTGAGGTTGAGGCTCGAGGTCCCGCCGCCGCCCGTGCCGCATTCGCAGGTGACGGCGTTGACGTCGCCGTCGCAGAGGAAGTCCATCCAGGACAGGTCGCATATGCATTGGCCCGCGTCGCAGGTGTAGTCGATGCTCAAGGCGTCGTAGCAGTCGGACTCGACGGTGCAGCTGACGCCGGTGCCGGGGTCGACGGGGTCGACGGGGTCGACGGGGTCGACGGGGTCGACGGGGTCGACGGGGTCGACGGGGTCGACGGGGGTCGTGACCGCGGTGCAACCGCCGACGCCATCGTCTTCGAAGCCGGCGTTGCAGCGGCAGGTACCGCCGACGACGGCGCTGGCGTTGGCGGGGCAGGCGTCGTCGACGACGCACAAACCAGGGGCCTGACACGTCCCGGCGCTGCAGTCGCTGTCGCCGAGGCACTCCACGCAACGGCCGGGGACGGTGTCGCCCTGGTCACGGTTGGAACACAGGGGCGTGGCGGTGCCGCATTGGTCGTCTTGTCGACACCAACCCGCCAGCAATGGCGAGCAAAGGCCGAGGGCGGTGTTGCAGAATTCGTCGACGGGGCAGGTCGCGGTCGCGGTACAGGCGCCATCGCCGTCCCCAGCGGTCGTGCGGACGGCGCAGACGCCTGCGTTGCAGACCTCGCTGGCAGCGGGGTCGCAGTCCAGGTCGGTGACACAGGTGCTGACGCCGCTGACGCTGCAGGTCCCTGCCGAGCAGACCTCGCCCACCAGGCAGTCGCGGTCGTCGGCGCAGGGACCAGCCAGGGGCTCGACCGGACGCGAGCACCCCGCGGCGACGAGCAGCATCGCCATCGCGGTTGTGGCCACTGACAAGGAAGCGACCGTTGAGCCCAGAGCGCGCGCCATGGTTCACCTGTGGGTCGGGTGATGTGCTCATCGCCGGGCGATGAACCCCGATGCACGAGTGGTAGTGCGCCAGACACGATCTCGCGAGCCGGATCCCCCCCTGTTCCATCCGTCACATGACCGATGCCCGGTGCGACGATGTCGTCACGTGACCGTATGGGCCACGGCCCGGAGCTTGGCGGCGGTACTGTTGACGGCGCTGTGGCTGTCGTGCGCCATGTGCTCGCAGTGGTGAACGAATTCCGGGGCGGGCACCAGCACACGCAAGGCCGACAGCGCCGTCTCGCGCACAATGGGATGCTGCGACTGCAGGTGGCCAATGACGACGGCCGTCGCGCCGGGCAACCCCAACTCGGTGACGGCGTGGAGGGCACAGACCACCAACCAGGGATCGGAGCCCTCAAGCAGCTGACCAAGCCAGACTTCGGGTTGGTGACGGACCAACGGGTAGAGTTCATCCCCCCGTTCCAACACGCGGTCGAGAGCGCGGCGAGCCACCGCTTGCTCTGCCGCCAGCTCGAAGCCGGCCTCCAACACGGGCAGCAGGGCCCGTTTCTCGTCGCCCAACAACACGTTGTCGAGGACCTCGATGGCGTTGGCCCGGGCCACCGACGACGTCGAGCGCAGATTGCCCCAGATGGTTTCGATGGCCTTGTGGGGGTGAATGATCCCCAGCAGGCGAAAAATGCCCTCCAGGGAGTGCTGCGCCCGCACCTCCAGGGCATCGCGCAGCAAATCCCGACGGGCATCCTGTGTGACCGGGGCGAGGTCGGCCATCATCGCCAGCAGCTGGTAGTGGCGCTGCAGCTCAATGGCGACGACGCGACGAATGGCGACCTCGTCAACGGCGACTCCCAGCCGATCGCGCACACGGGCACATGCCCGCGCAAGCTCGCGGCGGACAGCGGGTTCATCGACCGTCAGCAGCGCCGACATCAGAGCGTCCAGCGCCGAAGCGGTACCGATGCGCTCCAACACGCGGGGAATGCTCTTGCGGATGTGCAGGTCTTCGTGGGGCTGCAACACCACGCGGACCAACGCGACGATGACGTCGTCACCATAGGCCGCGAGCGCCGCCTGGGCCGCGCGTCCGAGCTCGCGCTGTGACAACTGCTGGATCAGACGTGCCATCAGTTCGGGAGACTTCATGGCGCCGGCGGCGGCGATGGCGGCCAACTGGACGCGGAGGCTGCGGTCGCCGAGCAAGGCTTGCACGGGTCCATGGAAGCCCTTGACGGCGATGTCCTCCAGCACCCGGGCGCAGGCGAAGCGCATGGTCTCGTCCTCGTCGGCCAGCATGGCCTTGAGATCGGCCGCCGCGTGCAAGATGCCCTCGAAACCGCCGTAGCGGATGATACCGGCGACGGCGGCGCCGCGCACCGACGGGGACGTGCTGCGCAGCATGGGTTCAACGGCGCCGATGGCCTGGTCGCCGACGATGGCGCAGTAGGCGGCGACGGCGGCCGCGCGGACATCGTCGTCGACATCGGCGTGGTGGCCGACGGCAAACAGGCGCTCGACGCGGGCGGGATCGATGGTCGCGACCCGTTCGCCGCCACGGCGGTCGCCAATGAGTTCGAGAGAGGCCCGACGCACCGTGGCATCGTCGTGGTCGAGCAGGGAGACCAGCTCGGTGGAGAGGTCGTGGCCTTGTACCCGCCGACAGAGTTCGATGCTGTTGAGGATGTCGGTGTCATCGTTGCCCCGCAGCCGCGAGCGCAACAGGGCCACGGTGGGGGCATCGTTGATGGTGAGGCCCTGGTCGGAAAAATCCAATCGACGACGACGCAGGGTGGACAACAGTTCTTTGACGTACTCGCGGCGGATCAACAGGATGAGGCCGATCCAGCACGCCACCAGCACCGCAGCCACCACCGCCAGGCTGGTCAGCGGCAGGCGCAATGGCCCCACCAACACCACCATGGCCGCTCCCGCCAGGCCGCCGGCCATGGGCTTGATGACGCCGTCGATGAACGTTTTGGCGCGACCGCGGGCCTGCGATGGCACCGGCGTGTAGAGCACCTGCATGGTGGCGTCGGTGATGCTGTAGCGGAAACTGTTTTCTGCGCCCTTGGTGAACACCGCACACATGAACGCCGACGCGAGCGACGACACCATCGCGAACAAACCACCCAGCAAGGTCACCGGCAGCAACAACAAGGCCGCCACGACGCCGAAGCGCTCGAGAATCCGGCCGGTCAGGGCCAGCTGCATGACGGCCGCCATGATGCCGGTGACGGCGGAAAAAAGGCCCATGAATGCCGAGATGGCGTCGGTGTCGGCGAGGCCAGCGTGGGTGAAGTGCTCTTTGACGAGGACTTTGAACTGATAGTCGATGAGCGGCACGGTGACGAAGGTGGCGACGGTCATCCCCGCCACGATCTTGAGGTGCTTGGACTGAAAAATATTGGAGGCCTGCTGGGAGACCTTGAGACCTTGCTGTTGTGTGCCGCGTTTCCCGCGGACAGCGTCGAGGACAGCGACATGGCGCAGCCGGGCTCTCTCGGTACGGCCCATCGACCGGATGACGGCGGCGCCGCCCAACAGCAACACCATCTGCAGCACCAGCAGGTTCTCGGTGCCAATCGCCTTCACCAGGCCAGAGACGGCCAGGCCGCAGACGATGCCGGCGATGACGCTGCCCGACGACACGATGGGGAAGAGGCGTTTGGCTTCTCGCGAGGAGAACAAGTCACCGGCGAAGGTCCAAAACTGCAGGATCAGGAACGTGCCGTAGACCTCGACGAAGTTGTAGAGGACGACATAGACCCAGCGCTGCTGCAGCGTGAGCAGCAGGCGCATGAAGCCCATCAGCACGACGGTGGTCAGCAGGGTCCACACCAGCAACTTGTCCCGACGGAAGCGATCGGCGATGCGCGCAAACAGCAGAGCGGGCACCGGCACCATCACGGCGACGGAGATGTACATGGAGGCAAGGTCTTCTTTGCTGAACGCGCTCAAGAACAAGGAGTCGCGCTGAATACGACCCGAGATGAACGTCGACACCGCCAGCAGCAGATACAGAGCCAGGCCGACGACGCGTCGTCCCTCGCCGTCGCGGATGTTCAGGGCCTCTTTGAGCCAGATCAGGACGCCGTTGATCCGGGAGGACCGCCGAGACGGCGGGGACAGCGGGGACAGCGGGGACAGCGGGGACGTCGGAGCAGGCACCGTCAGCACGCTATGGTGAGTGGGCGGCGCACGTCGAGCATGGTCGGCAGACGTCAGCGTGCCCGCTGACGCCACCGGCGTGACCGCGGGCTTCAGGGCAGCAGCCAGGCGAGACTGTAGCCGTGCCTGCCGTCAGCGACGGTGATGGTCATCATGCCGGCGATGCCCTTGAGGTCGCCGGTGCCGGAGTCGGGGACGATGTCGATGATGAGCGTCTGGTCACCGCCGTGCATGAGGCCGCTGTGCGTCACGACGAAAGAGCCTGCCAGACCGTCAAGGGTGCCAACGATGCGCTCGATGGCGACGTAGGCGGCGGAGTCCTTCACGGCGGTGCGGACGGCGAGCATGTGCACGGTGCTGGTGGCCGTCAGTCCACCGACAAAGCGCTTGGTGACGCTGGCCCGCGACAAGGACACGCCATCGACGGTGTCGTAGGGCGGCTCGCCGTGCATGGTGACTTCAAACGTGCCCTCGGCCTTCATGTGCTGCTCCTGGGTTGTGCGGCGCTGGGTGCCTGAGGCCTGACGCAGGCGCACACGAAAAACAGGCCGACCCGCGGGCCGGCCTGTTGCTGCCGTCGACGACGACGACGCTGCCGACGACGCTGCCGACGACGCTGCCGACTACGACGATGGCCTGACGGTCAGATCGACGCGAGGCGGGGCTTCAGCTCGTTTTCGAGGTCGGTGATGGCCTTGGAGAAGCCATCGATGCCCTCGGCGAGCTTGTCGAACGCCATGCGGTCTTGCTGGTGCATCGCGTCGAAGGTCGCTTTGTCGACGTGGATCTTTTCGACGCCGGCGGTCTGGGCCGCTTCGACACTGAGCTTCTTGGGCAGGGTGCCGGTGGTGCTCTGCAGCTCGTCGAGGAGCTTGGGGGCGATGGTCAGCAGGTCGCAGCCGGCCAGCTCGGTGATTTCGCCGACGTTGCGAAACGACGCGCCCATGACCTCGGTCTGGTAGCCGTGGCGCTTGTAGTAGTTGAAGATCTTGGTGACCGAGACGACGCCGGGGTCGTCGCTGGGGGCGTAGGTCTTCTGGTCGGTGTTCTTCACGTACCAGTCGAGGATGCGGCCCACGAAGGGTGAGATGAGGGTCACGCCGGCTTCGCAGCAGGCGACGGCCTGGTGGAAACCGAAGATGAGCGTGAGGTTGCAGTGGATGCCGTCTTTCTCGAGGTTCTCGGCGGCCTTGATGCCCTCCCAGGTCGCCGCAAGCTTGATGAGGATCCGCTCCTTCTTGATGCCGGCGGCCTCGTACATGGCGATGAGCTGGCGGGCCTTGGCCTCGCTGGCGGCCTGATCGAACGACAAGCGGGCGTCGACCTCGGTGGAGACGCGGCCGGGGACGACCTCGAGGATGCGCATGCCGAATTCGACGGCGAGGCGGTCGACGGCGAGCTTGATCTGCTCGTCTTCGTGCTTGCCGGGGGCCTGCTTCTTCGCCCACTTCAAGGCCTCGTCCACGACGCCCTGGTACTCGGGCATCTTGGCGGCGGCGGCGATCAAGCTGGGGTTCGTCGTGGCGTCCCGGGGACGGAACTTCTGGATGGACTGGAAGTCGCCGGTGTCGGCGACGACGACGGTGTGGCCTTTGAGCTGATCGAGGAAGGTGGCGGACATGGTTTGACCCCTGGGATCGGGTGGTGACGAAGGCGTTCGTGGCTGGTTCGTGACTGAACGGGCGGGACGGTAGCACCGGGCCTCGACCGGATGGGACCATCCCACCCCGTGACAGGTGAGACAAAGACCTACCTGACAAAACGTACAGGTCGTGCTTTCCCCGGTCGCCCCCATTTGCCACAATGCCGGCGTGCCTCGTCGCGTCGACCCCGCCTTGATTGAAGCCGTTTTCGCCGAAGACGGCCCTCTGTCGACCTTGATGCCGGGCTATCGACCCCGCCGGGCCCAGGTGGACATGGCGCTGGCGGTGGGCCGCTGCCTCGACACGCCGCGGGGTCGGCTGGCCGTCGAAGCTGGCACCGGCACCGGCAAGAGCCTGGCCTATCTGGTGCCGGCGTTGCTGTCGGAGCGGCGGGTGGTGGTGGCGACGGGCACCAAGGCCTTGCAGGACCAGCTCGTCGACAAAGACGCCCCCATCGCGGTGGCTGCCGTCAACGCCGTCCTCGGCGACGGCGCGAAGGAGAGGCCCGTGCTGCGGGTCAAGGGGCGTTCCAACTACCTGTGCAAGCTGCGCTGGGAGAACTTCGATCGCCAGGGGACGCTCGGCCTGGGTGACGGCGGCGACGACACGCTCGTGCAGCTGCGTCGCTTTGCCAACACCACCCGCAGCGGCGACCGCGCCGAGCTGGTGGGCCTGCCCGACAGTTTCTCGTTGTGGGGCGAGCTCGACGCCAACAAGGACCATTGCCTGGGCACCAGCTGTCCCCGCTACGACGACTGCTTCGTGGTCTTGACCCGGCGGGCGGCCGAGCAGGCGGCCGTCATCGTCGTCAACCACCATTTGTTGTGTGCCGACCAGCGCCTGCGGCTTGAGTCCGGCGGCTTCGACAGCGACGGCGACGGCCAGGGCTTTGGCGTGTTGCCGATCATGGACGCGCTCATCGTCGATGAAGCCCATGCCCTCGCCGACGTCGCCACCGACCACTTTGGCGTCTCGCTCGGCAGCGAGGACCTTGCTCGACTGGTGGCCGACGTCCGACGCCACGCCGACGCCTGCGGCGCTGGCGAGCGGCTGCAGCTGCTCGACGTGATGCGCGACGTCGAGGGCGCGGCCGCCGCCTTTTTCACCACCCTTGGTCTCACCGTCGTCAAGGGCCGGGGCAGCGGCTTGCCCGAGCCGGCGTTTTCCGAGCGAGCGGTCTTTGTCCCCACCGACGACACCACCCGTCTGGGGGCCGTCGCCGCCGAGGCCTTGAACGACAGCGCCGACGTCATCGACGCCGCCCGCGCCAGCTTCGACGACACCGGCGTCGAGAGCGCCATGCAGCAGGCGACGCTGGCGGGGCTCAAGGAGCGCGCGACGCGCCTGCGGGCGCACTTGATGTACCTGACTGGCAGCGCCAGCAGCGACCGCGGCTCGGTGTGCTTTGTCGACAAGGGGCCCCGCAGCACGACGCTGATCACCGCTCCCATCGACGTGCGGGCGCCGCTGTCGGCCACGATCTTTGCCGCCGATACCCCGGTGGTGCTGACGTCGGCGACGCTGGCCATCGGCAAGGATGTGTCGGCGTTTGTCCAGAGCGTCGGCCTCGACGGCGCGCGCGACGACGACGATGGCGCGGGCGACGACGACGACGACGACGGCGACGACGACGACGACGGCAGCAGCGTCGCCATCGAGGTGATGACCGCGGTGTTTCCGTCGCCGTTTGACCACGCGCGGCGAGCGGCGTTGTATGCGCCCACGGCGATGCCCGAGCCCGACCAGCCGACCTATGTCGAGCGCTTCGACGACGAGGCCCTCTTTCTGGCGGGGTTGTCGGGGGGCGGGACCTTGTTTTTGTTCACGAGCCACCGGGCCATGGAGGACGCCGTCAAACGATTGCGGCCGGGGCTGCTGGAGCTGGGCGTCACTCTGTTGAAGCAGGGGGACAAACCCAAGGGTGCGCTGTTGGAGGAGCTGCGGGCGGGCAGCGTGGGGGCCTTGTTTGCCACCGCGAGTTTCTGGGAGGGCGTCGACGTCGTTGGGGCGGCGTTGCGGCTGGTGATCATCGATCGGCTGCCCTTTCGGGTGCCATCGGACCCATTGGTGCGGGCCCGCGCCGACCACGCCAGAAGCCTTGGCAAAGATCCATTCAAGGACCTCGCCCTGCCCGAGGCCGCCCTGTCGTTGAAGCAGGGAGCCGGACGCCTGCTGCGCAGCGTCGACGACGCCGGCGTGGTCGCCATCCTCGACGGCCGGCTGCGGGGGCGGCGCTACGGCTCGGTCTTTTTGGCGGCCCTGCCGCCGATGACGCGCCTGGGCTCCAAGCGGACCCTGACCCAGTTCTGGGCGCGGCAGGTGGCGCCAACGTTGGGACTGCCAGCGCCCACCATGCCGCCGACGACAGTGGCGACACTGTAGCCAAACATCCGACCCCATCTCGGTTGATGGGGCTTGCGACGACGACGGGGGGCGGTTCATGGTGCTGGTCTCATGAGCGTCGCCATTGGTCGGGTCATCGGGACGGTGGAAAAGGTGCTCTTTTTGAAGAGCATCGACCTGTTTTCCCAGATCTCAGGCGAGGATTTGTCGCAGATCGCGCTCATCACCGACGAGGTGCAATTCGAAGACGGCGACGAGATCTTCCACCAGGGCGACGGCGGTCAGACCTTGTTCTTCATCATCGAAGGCAAGGTGCGCATCCATGCCAACGGCGTGGCCGACGACCTGGCGGTGTTGAGCGAACGGGCGGTGTTTGGCGAGATGGCGTTGCTTGACAGCGAGCCCCGCAGCGCGTCGGCGACGGCGTTGACCGACGTCGTCTGTCTGAAGATCGAGCGCGATGATTTCAACGAGATCCTCGCCGAGAAGAGCGAGATTGCGCAGGGGATCATCAAGGTGCTGATCCGCCGGCTGCGCAGCACGCTGGACCGGCAGCGCGTCTCGGGGCCCGTCACCAAGGCGTGAAGCGGCACCGGGGCGACGGTTCGACAACGACACCGCAGATGGGCGAAGGTCAAGCATGACTACCCGCGGTCGCTCGGGCGACGATGTCTTTGCCGATGATGCCCCACGAGGCCGGCCGTCTCGATCGGCGTCGATGCCGACGGCCGCGGTCACCATGGTGGGCAAGCTCGACGTCAAAAGTCAGGACCCCGCCGGCGGCCCGTGGCGGCTGCACGTCGTGGGCAGCGCCGGCACCTCGTCGTTTCACCTCGACGAAGGCGAGCACATCATCGGCCGCAGCGGCGACGTCAGCATCCGCGTCGACGAAGACAGCATCAGCCGCCGCCATGCCCGGCTGCTCATCGACGGCGACACCCTCAGCATCACCGACCTCGGCAGCATGAACGGCGTGCGGGTCCGCGAGCGGACCATCAAGCCCAACCAGGCGGTGGCGTTGTCGCCGGGGGAGGGCTTCGAGCTGGGCTCGATCATGCTCGTGTTGCAGCGGCGCAAGGTTGCCGAAAAGCCGCGCCGTCGCGTCTACGACCACGGCTACTTCGAAAACCGCGTCGACGAAGAGATCGCCCGTCGCGCCGCCCGCAGCGCCCACAGCGAAGGCAGCG
>CAJBHN010000468.1 GCA_903952805.1 uncultured Myxococcales bacterium
ACGCGAGCCTTCTCCTTGTCGAGCGTCGCCCCCCAGCCTGTGACGAGACCCACCAGCAGGTCGGGACGCAAGCGCTTCATCTCCTGAGCGATTTCGTAGCCGTTCATCCCTGGCAGCGTGAGGTCCGTGAACACCAGATCGATGTCTGGATCGCCCTGAAGTTTGTGGAGGGCTTCGGCGCCGTCGGCGGCGGTGAGGACCTCGTGGTCGGCGGTCATGAGCATCTCGGCGAGAATCTCGCGAATGTTCTCTTCGTCGTCGACAACCAACACCTTGGCTCGACCGGGGGCGCCTTCGGTCGCCGTCGCAGCTGCGGCCGTGAGAGAAATGCCGGTCTCGACGAAGGCGGGCAAATCGATGCTGAAGGTGGTGCCGCGTTCGGGGCCGGTGGTGTTGGACGTCACCCGCAGGTGCCCACCATGACGACGAACGATGCTGTGTGAGACCGACAGACCGAGGCCAGTACCGCTCTCCCCTTTGGTGGTGAAATAGGGGTCGAAAACACGACCGATGACATCGGCGGGGATCCCAAGACCGGTGTCGCGCACATCGATGATGATGCGGTCTCCGTCGCGGCGGGCACGCAGGTGAACAGATCCTCCCCCTGCAGGCATGGCGTCACACGCGTTGTGCACCAGATTGATCAGCACCTCTCGGAGCTCCGAGGGATTGGCAGCCACGCGGACGGCGTCACCGCAGTCGATGTCGATCGTGGTGTCGCGTTGCGTGGCTCGCGCTTGAGTCAGCTCCATACAGTCGTCGAGGATGCTCGCTGTGTCGACGGCGATGAAGTCGTCCACGCGATCTTGGCGACCAATCTCATGAATCCGGCGCACGGTTTCGGCGCCGTCGCGGGCGGCTTTTGCGATAAGTTCGGTATGCTTGATCAGCGCTGGGTCGTGAACCTGAGAGCGCAACAGCTCGGCCCGGCCCAGAATCGAACCCAACACGTTGTTGAAGTCATGAGCGACGCCATGGGCAATGAGCCCGATGGCGTTGAGCTTTTCACTGTCGACGAGCTTCTGTTGGGCGGAACGCAGATCTTCCAGGGCGCGCTCGCGGGACTCCAACAGGGCCGCGTTTTTCTTGGCGATCGCAACGTGGGTTCCAATGGCGCTCAAGACGTTCAGGTCGGTCTCGGGCAGGGGCGTGGTCGACACGTAACCCAGCCACAGCGCGCCGGTCACGACGCCGTCAATGGTGACAGGCACGGCGACGGCGGTGCCGACCCCTTGGCGGAACATCGCGCTCTCGTAGGCTGGCAGCGCGATCGGCTTGCCGTTGAATGGGTCGATGGCGACCTCGCCACCGTTTTTGGGCCGCACCCGTTGTACCGGGCGTCGCTCGGTGGTCGCGATCCCCATGATGCTGTCGCCAAAGGTAACCGGCACGATGGCGGCCACAGGTTCGCCGTCGTCGAGGACATGCTCGGGGACGAAGAAGTCGCCATCGACGTCGAGTCGGGCGATCATGACTCGAACGGCGCCAAAGAGCCGATGGGTTGAGCGGGCCACCGTCAATGATATTTCGTCGGCGTCGAGGGTGGACGCAAGGGCCAGGGCGATTTCGTCGAGAGCCACCAACTTGCGGTTGGCGACTTGTTCCGCCTCGAGGAGCACAGCCTGCTCAATGGCGGCGCCCAGCACATGCCCAATGGCTATCATGATGTCGCGGTCAGCCTCAGAGACCGTTCGCCCCTCTTCCATGAAGCAGAACGCGGCGCCGACCACCGCATCAGGCCCGCCGGAGCCACGCCGGCGCAGAGGCACGACCAGGGCGGGACCGAAGGACTCGCCGCGGATCGCCTCCAACGAGATGCGAGGATCGGTTTTGACGTCTTCAACGACGGCGATAGCACCGCTTCGGACGACCCGAGCAAGCAACATCGGTGACGCGACGTCGACTTCGGCCAGCGCGTTGGCAGCGTTCTCTGGCAACGATTCTGACACCCGCAGCGACAACGAGCGGCGGTCGGTGGACAAAAGCGAGATTCCCGCAGCGCTGGCGCCCAGCATCGACGACAAGTTCTCGCAGCCAACCTTGAGCAGCTCATCGAGGGCCATCGCCCGGTTCACAGACGCCGACAGTGCGTTGAGCTGTTGAAGCTCCTTGTTGCGTTGCAGCAGCAAGGCCTCAAAGCGCTTGCGCTCGGTAATGTCCTGCATGATGCCCAGGGCACCGGCCTTGCCGTCCTCGAGATCGAGGTAGGCAATCGACACCTGGGC
>CAJBHN010000469.1 GCA_903952805.1 uncultured Myxococcales bacterium
ACATCTCGTCACGTCGAAGATCGACGTGGGCCTTCTCCCACAGGGAGCCGCCCAGCACGGCCCCTCCACCCATCCTGCTGTATCTCTGAAAGGCACAAAGAAACACAGCCCATTACAGACTGAGTCCCGAGTGTGCCTGCATCAGCGATGCAGTCATGGTGCGCTCCGACGACGGATGAATTCATGGTCGAATCCTCCCGTCGGCGGACCCGTACTGAAGCACGCCAACGTCGGGTGCGTCAACCCGCTTGGCGCGTCGGTCGGTGGTGGATTTCGCGCCATTTCCACAAGTGCTTGTGGATTTCGGGACTTGGACCACCGGATCTAGAGGATGGGCCCTCCTTCGGCCGCCGTGGGCAATCGATCGGGGTGGCGCGCCGCAGCATTTCACGCCAATGCACTGAATCTCGTTCATTTTCTCGAATCAGGCGCCGGACGTCATTGCTCGTCTTTCTGAGTTGCGTTGGCCCACATCCTCGGATTTCCGAAAGAAATCGAGATCACCTCGACAGCGGCTTTCACCGGGGAGCGCCGATGCATTTCCCCACGATCAGGGCTCGTGGTCGGCCCAGGTGCGATCACCCACAATTGGCGTCCATGTCGGTGCGACACTCCCCAGCACATGGTGAGGGTGACCCGCGAAACCGTTGGCGGTGGGCGATATGACACAGGCCCGACCCCATCGGCAGCGTGCCGCGAGTCAATGCCACTCAAGCGAAGACCTTGCCTCTCAGCGTAGACTGAAATCTCGCTGTGGGACGGTCTATTCAGGGCGTTATTCGGCCAAAAAGACCGCTTCTCACGAGAAACAGAGTCAACAAGGCCAGGCCCGTCAATGCACCAAAACCAAGCATGGCCAGCCGCAGCCCGATCGGCGGCTCCTGGGGAGGGGGCATGAACCCACCCATGGCATCTGGGGGCAACAAGGACGGCTCAGGCTGCGCCGGGGGGCCCAAGGCTGCCGGAGGATGGGGAACAGGAGCCGCGGGCTCAAAATCAAAGTGCTGCGCCGGAGGCTGTGACGATGGCGGCGGACGTGACGCATCAACCGCGATGGGCGACGCCAGAGCGGCGATTGGCGGCGGCGAGGGGTCAAAGGCGGGAGGAGGTGCCAGCTCAAACGGGGGCGGACGAGCCACTGAACGCGAGGCCTCGGTCGGCGGCGGCGGAGCCATATCGTGATGGCTGGAAAACCCCGGCGGCAACGCCGATGCAACATCGTCGATGGCGCTGCGCATGGTCGCCTGGCGAGCAGATGGCACCGACTGCAGCGACGCGGCCTTGACCGTGATGAGGTCGTCGTCGTCATCGGCGGCAGCAGCGACCAGTTCGCTCATGTCGACGTCGCCCAGCTCGTCGATGTCGATGGCCGGCATCGGCGGCATCGGCGGCATCGGCAGCGTGGTCTCCATCGTCGGCGCATCGAGCGCGGCGGCGCGCAGGTCGATTTCTTCATGGGTCATGTCACCCATGGAAACCGCTTTCCCGACGGCTCCGTCGGCGACGGTCGAGCGGAAGTTGCCGGGGCCGCTGCGCGGTGGCGCCTTCACGGGGGCATTGACGGTGTTGAGGGTCACGGGGCTTGGAAACGACGCTTCGGGGCGGGGAACAACAACGTTGGTCTTGTCGTCGTCGATGTACAGCGGCTCAGGCACCGAGGCGGACACGATGCCGGGAGGCGAGCTGTTGCGACGGGGCTCCGTTGCCACAGGCGGCGCATCGGCGAGCAGCTTGTCGATACGCTGGCGGACGGGGTCTTTATCGGGCGGAAACAAGATCCGCATGAACTGGCTGAGTTGGACTGGACCCAGCGGGCGGCCCGTGGACTGGAGGTATCCCTCCAGGGCGGCACGGACCTCACCGGCGCTCTTGTACCGCTTGTCACGGTCCTGGGCCAAAGCCTTCATGCAAATGGCGTCGAGGGGCTCGGGGACTCGCGCGTTCACCTCGCGAGGCGGTGTCGGCGGCTTGAGAGATCTCTCGAAGATCTCCATCGGATTGCTGCCGCTGAAGGCCGGCCGACCTG
>CAJBHN010000470.1 GCA_903952805.1 uncultured Myxococcales bacterium
GGGCTCAATGACGAGGGCCTCGGTGTCGTCTTCAAGGTCGCTGTCGCCGAGGTGGGCCCGCACGATGTAGCTGCCGGCGCGCACCAGGCCGTCGATCTCGACGGTGCCAGCGCCGTCGTCGACGATGGCGACGTTGGCGGCGTTGACGGTGACGACGATGGGCTGGGTGGCGGTGGCGTCGTTGCCGAAGCCGTCTTGCATCGCGTAGGTCACGATGACGGGATCACCGGCGAGAAACGGGGCCTGGACGGGGTCGATGGACATGAAGTCGACGTTGACCGGGTGGCCGGGGGTGACGGCGAAGGCGTCGTCGTCGACGGTTGTGTTGCCGTCTTCGTCAGCGACGTCGGCTTCGACGCGGACGGTGAAGGCGCCGACGGTGCGGCGCTCATCGAGCTGCAGGTCAGTGTGGCCGACGCGGTTGAACGTCAGGGGCAGGGCGGTGAAGGTGGCGTCCTCGGGGATGGTGAGGGTGGCCTGCACCTGGGTCAGGTCGACGCCGGCTTCGCTGTTGGTGACGTCGACCGCGACGTGCAGGGTGCCGTCGTCGGCGCGAATGACGGCGTCGCGCAACGAGACCGTGATGGTTTCGGCGCGGGGCGACTGGCGCGTGATGGTCACTCGCACCGCCTCGCTCTGGTTGCCAGCGGCGTCAGTGGCTGTGACGTCGAGGGTGTTTTCGCCGAGGGCCAGGCCGATGTCGGCGGCGAAGCGACCGGTGTGGGCGTCGGCGGTGGCCGCGCCGGCTTCGACGCCGCCGGTGATGGCGATGGCGGCGTTGTACTCAGCCGTCCCCGCCAGATGCAGGGTGTCGAGGCTGGTGATGGCCAGCGTGGCATCCAGGATCGGGTTTGAGGGGAGGTCGTTGTCGACCTGACAGCCAGCGCTGAGCAGGACGACGGCAAGGGGGACAATACGATGGGCAGAAAAGATGTTCATGGGGAGTTGGTCCTCAGCCGAAGAGAAAGTTCACAACCAGGGCGAGGCGAAGTGCCGACAAATCCCCCGACAGCCCGGGGGTCAGCGCCGCGAGGTCGGCGACGGCGGAGTCCCACTCGCCCATGACCCCGAGAGACAAGGCATCGCCCAGGGCGATGTCGAGGAAGCCGCCGACCGAGCCCGCCGGCATCACGGCGGTCTGGCTGCCGCCGCGGCCAAAGCTTTGGGCCTGGATGAGGGCGACATCCGCGCCGCCGCTGGCCAAGATGCCGACGTCGATGCCGTCGCCGTTGAGGCCCAGGCGTCCGACCATGCGCATCGGGATGCGATGGGCCATCAGCAAGGCATGGTTGTCGACGCCGAGCACGGGGTCGGCGACGGCGACCTCGCCAGACACGAAGCTGTAGCCCGAGCGCAGACCAACGCCGGCAAAGGCCGACGCCGGCAGGGCGAGCCGCCAATCGAGCTCCAGGCGGGTGGAGGCCATGGGCAGTCGTTGGGCCGCCGGCACGTCGATGCCGACCTCCAGGCTCAGCGCGGTGCTGTGCGGGGCGGTGGTGGGGACGGCGTTGGTGGGGACGGCCTCGGCGCCGACCACGGGCGTTGTCAGGGGCGTTGTCACCGGCGTTGTCACGGGCGCGGCGTCAATGACCGGGGCGGGCGTGACCGGCGCCGCGCTGACCGGCGTGGGCTCGGTGGCCAGGGGGATCCGCCCGGGCAACGTCGCGGCGACGACAAGTACGACAGGCAACCACATCAACAGCCTCCACATGATCGGACAGTTTTGCTCTCTACGGGCGACGCCATTGAGCCTGATCACCCCGTGATGCGTCCCACATCGAACCGGGCTTTTCGCCCGCGCGATTGAAGTGGGGCGTCGACCCCGGACCCCTGCTACCGTCATTTCATGGTGCTGTTTCGACGTCGTTTTCCTGTGCTGTCTGGCTCGGTGGCCATGACGGTGGCGTGTGTGTTGTCGACAGCGGCCGCAGTGGGCGGGTGTGCCGCCGAGATCACCCCTGAGCTGGGCGAGGGTGAGGGCGAACGCGCCGATCCAAACGCCCTGGCCCGTTTGCGGGCGACGCCAGAGAGTCTGCGCCTGGTGATTGGCGAGCGCACCACCCTGATCGTCGTCGGTGTCGACAACGAAGGCGACGAGGTCAATGTCAGCAATCGGGTGTCGTTTTCATCGACCGACGAGCTGGTGGTGGCCGTCGACAATACCGGCAGCGTCACGGCGCAAAAGGTGGGCGAAGCTCGCATCATCGCGTCGCTGGGGCCCCTGCAGGTCGAGGTCGCTGTGCTCGTGGAGCGACCCCAGGCCCCCGGACGCTTGCGCTACGACGACGTCGCCGTCGCCGCTGGCGAGACCTTCAGCCGCAGTCCCGACACCGACGCTCGCGGCGTCACCTGGGCTGTTCAGCCGGCACTGCCCGCGGGCGTCACCTTGAACACCAGCACCGGGGTCATCGCGGGTCGCCTGAACATCGAGAGGGCCGAGCAGACCTTCGTCGTCGTCGCCAGCAACGACGTCGGCAGCGTGCAAAACTCCGTGCGCCTGACCGTGCGCTGCGACCCGAGCGTCGCCGTCCCCGCCCGCGCCCTCGACACCCCCGATGCTGACTTCATCGACGACAACGGCGACGGCGTCGATGGCCTTGCCTGTGGTCCGGTCTTTGTCTCGCCGACCGGCGACGACGACGGCAGCGGTCAACGCACGGCCCCGCTGCAGACGCTGGCGGCCGCTCTGTTGCTGGTGGACGGCCAGCCCGGTCGCGACATCTACCTGGCCGTCGGCGAGTATCTGGGTCCCATCAGCCTGCGTGACGGCGTGGGCATCTTTGGTGGCTACGACGAAGGCAGCTGGAAGAGGGGCGTTGGCGACACGGTCATTGCTGGTGGCAATCCCGGGGTGGTGGTGCCTGGCGCCGTCACCGCCACCCTCGCGCGCGCGGTGGTGATCGGCGATGACGCCTTGCAGGCCTCGGGCGACGCCGTTGCCATCTCGGTCGAGCCGGGAGCGACGTTCACCTTCCTGGCGGGTCGGGCCGTCGCTGGCCGCGGGCGCAACGGCCAAAGCGGCGTCCCGGGGACCGCGGGCAGCGCAGGCGAGGTCGGGCAAGACGGCGACGTCGGCTGCGTCAACGCTGCTTTTTGCGGCAGCTGCATCAATCCCTTTGGTGGCTTCGGCGGCTTCGGCATCGCCCTCGTCAGCGATGGCGGTGACGGCGGCGCCGCCGGCTTTGAAGACGCCGACGGCCAAAGCGGCCTCGACGGTGGTGGCGGCGCCAACGGTGGCCTGCGTGGCTTTGGCGGGACGTTCACCGGCGCCTCCCGCGACGGCGACCGCGGCGACGACGGCAGCGCTGGCAGCCTGGGGCAAAACGGTGCGGCCGGCGCTCCCTCGACGAGCGGCGGCGACGGCGGCGAC
>CAJBHN010000471.1 GCA_903952805.1 uncultured Myxococcales bacterium
CCCATGTGGCGACGGGGGACTACACCGCCGAGAAATTCGAGGTCGAGATGGAGCAGAACCTGGCCACCATCGTGACGGCCCTGACGGCGACACCGTGAGCACCGTGGGCACCGTGGGCACCGCGGGCGTCATGTCGGAAGCGCCACTGCGGGTGTGGCGACGTGGGCGGCTGCTGGTCGATGGGGCTGAGGGGCTGCGCGTTGGGCCGGGAGACATCGTCGCCCTGCGCGGCGACAATGGGGCGGGCAAAAGTTCGATCCTGCTGGGCTGTCTGGGCCTGTTGCCCTCGACGCTGACGGTGCGAGGCCAGATTGGCTACGTGCCCCAACAGGTCAGGTCGTCGGTCGCCTTGCCGTTGAACCTGGCCGACACGCTGCGCCTGGTGGGCGTACCCGGCCGACAGCACGAGGCCGTCGTCGCCGCCGCCGCTTTGAACCATGCCACCACGCGCCCGTGGCAGGCCCTGTCGACGGGCGAGCGCATGCGCCTGTTGGTGGCTCGGGCCATCCATTCCCGGGCCGAGGTCTTGCTCCTGGACGAGCCCACGGCGTCACTCGACCCAGACAGCCGCCAGCGTGTCTTGTCCGCGATTGCTGCCGCCGCCGTCGCTGGCGCCGCCGTGTTGCTGGTGAGTCACAACGACGACGACATCGCCGCCCTTGGTGCCCGCGCCGTCGCGGTCGTCGCCGCCCGGGAGGCCACATGATCGAGGCTCTGTCGACGCTGTGTGGGCAGCTGGTGCAGGCCGGCGTGTTGCCGCCGGCCTTTGTGCACCTGTTCATGGCCCGCGCGCTCATCGCGGCGGTGGTCGTGGGTGGCGTCTTTGGCCTGTTGTCGCCGCTGGTGCAGGCCCGGCGTCTGGCGTTCTTCTCGGCGGCGCTGGGACAATCGGCCATGGTCGGGGTCGCCGTCGGCGTCTTTCTCGGCGAGCCCATCGAGGCACCCTGGGCTGGCCTGTTTGGCGTCACCACCCTGTCGGCCTTGTGGTTGGTCTTTGCCCGCCGTCGCCTTGGGTTGTCGGCAGACACGCTGGTCGGGGTCTTTCTCGCGATCTCGCTGGCCGTCGGCTTGACGGCGCTGGTGCTGGTCACCCGGCGCTTCAACATCCACCAGGTGGAAGCCGTGCTGTTTGGATCCCCCTTGACCGTCAGCGACGCCGACCTCGGCGTCCTGATGCTGGTCTCTGTCGTCGTCGTGGCGGTGGTGGCCGCCAGCACCCGCCCGCTGCTGCTGGACGCTCTGGACCCGGGGCTGGCGGCGGCGGCCCGGTTGAGGACCGGGTGGTGGGAGTACGTCTTTGTCGCCGTCCTGGCCTGCGCCGTCGTGGTGGCTTTGCGAGTGGTGGGGGCCTTGCTCGTGGAGGCCCTGGTGGTGATTCCGGCGGCGACCGCCCGGCTGCTGTCGTCGTCGTGGCGCAGGGTGACCGCGCTGTCGGCCGTCCTCGGCGTCGTGGGCGGCGTCGCCGGCGTGGTGGTTTCAGCCGCCAGCCTGGTGCCCGCGGGCGCCGCCATCGTCCTGTGTCTGGGAGCGGCGTTCGTGGTCGCGGGCCTGTGGTCGGTGCTGCGGGGCGGGCGTCGCTGAACAAGGCGGAAACCGTGCCAGCTGACGCGGTTTTGCCTGACGGATCAGACGCGAACCCGGGCCTGGCCCGAAACCAACCTGTCCCGGAAACCGTGCCATGTGGCGCGATTTTCTGGACCCATTCAGTCTGGGCGCGAGCCCACAAGCCTCATGCGCAGGGTGCCAGCCGGCAGCCCCCAAAGGTGCGGCCGGGTCGAAAACCGTGCCAGGTGGCGTGGTTTCCCGGCGGCATCGTGGCTCGGCCGAGCGCGGTGGGCCTGGTTGGCGGTGCCGAAGCCGTCGAAATCGCCGTCGTCGTCGGCGCCGGGCCATCGCCCCTCGACCTGCTCCGGGCGTGAGCAGGCGTTTGTCATGTTTGGGGCGTCGGAGCGGCTGGATGGCTCGCAGCCGGTGCTTGGTGGTATCGACGTGGCTCAACCAAGGACCCCCATGAAAAAGCTGATGATCGTGGCCTGCCTCGCCTCCTTCGCCGTCCCCGCTGTGGCCCAGTTCCCCGGCATCAAGCTCGACACCAAGGCCATCGAGAAGGCCGCCAAGAAGGACGGGGACAAGGCAGCGAAGGAGGCCGAGAAAGCGGCGAAAGATGGAGCTCGGGCTGCCCTCAAGGCTGACCTCATCGACACCCTCGCGTTGCCCCGCGGTGATGCCAAGGTCCCCACCACATTCCTGAAGCTTGCGGCAGCGCTGTCGAGCGCCGAACTCGACAAGGCCCTCAAGGGTCCCGGCCCCTTCACGCTTTTTGCGCCCAGCGACGCCGCGTTCAGCACGATCGCCGAGGTCGACCTCGCGGCCCTGCTGGCCGACAAGGCAAAGCTGACGTCGGTGCTGCAGTCTCACGTGGTCGCCGGCGCCCTGCACGCCAAAGACCTCAAGGCCGGCAAGCTCAAGAGCCTCGGCGGCGCTGACATCGCCGTGACCATCGCCGACGGCAAAGCAAGCTTCGGCGGCGCTCACGTCGTCATGACCGACATCGAAGCCACCAATGGTGTCGTGCACGTCATTGATGCCGTCGTCATGCCGAAGTCCTGATTGGACGTTCGCTGCCGACGTCGCAGGTGACGGCAGCCGCGACGTGGCGGCGTTGCCTGACGGAAAAACAATGGGCGCCATGAGGCGCCCATTGTTTTTGGTGCTCGCTACTCTTTGACGCCCATTTTGCGCAGGGCGTCGGCCCTCTCCTGGAAGGAGCGGTAGCGGATGACGATGGAGCCTTCGCCTCGCTTCTTGGCGTTTTCCCGGACGGTGACCGCCAACGCCAGGTGGTCGGTCAAGCGGCGGGTGATGGCCTTGGAGGTGTCTGACGGCGCTCGTTCGGGGGGCGGCGTCGTCGTCCCCCGCAATTCTTCCAGGAGTCGAAAGACTGTCCGCCGACTCTTGCCGGTGATGCGCTCCAGTTCGGTCGCCAGGGTGCGTTCGCCGGCCTTGGGGCGGCCGGACTTGTCGCGGAAACCCGCCGCCTTGAGCTTGCTCATGATGCTGAGGAGCTCAGCCTTGGTGAAGTCGAGGCGCTTTTCGTTCTCAATGCTTTCGATGGTCAGGGTCTGGGTCGCGACCGGCAGCGACTCGACATCGATGCGGTGGACGGGGATGCCGTGGGGGAAGTGCCGTTGGAAGCCGGCCTTCAGCAGGGCCAGTTGCTCGTCCGTCAGGATCTCATTGCCGTCGAGGTCGACGTCGGCCCCTTCGCCGTGCTGGTAGCTGTAGAGGCGGCGGATGTCGTTGTCGGGCAGGGTGCGAAACAGGCTCAAGAATTCGAGGGCGGCCAGTCGCTGGCCCCCTGCCAACACCTCGCCGCGAGCGTTGACCACCGGAAAGTGAATCAGGCCGACGGCGGCGATGGACAGGGCCAGGTCGAGGGCGTGGCCTTCGTGCACCAGGCGCACGGCGTCTTCGCGCAGCTTGATGTCGTCCAGGGGCAGGTAGTACGCAGGAGCGGGCGGCCCGGCGGGGGGAGCTTGGGCCAGCGATGCGGCCACGGTCGACGGCGGCGGCGCCATCAGGGCCTCAGCCGCAGCAAAGCGGTCGTGCAGGCTGCCTGCGCTTTTGCCGGCCTGCAGCTCGTGCTTCACGCCCGCGCTCATGCTTTTGGCCCAGTCGGTTTTCTTCTCGCGGCCCATCATGTCCTCAGTTCATTGAATGGTGAAGTGGTCGGTTTTCAGCGCTTTTATCGCAGCAGCAAGCTGCCGTGGCGGATCCCGACGCGTCCAAAACAGCCCGTCGGTTTCATATGTGAAGAAGTGTGCATCAGAGCAAGCCTGCCTGCCGTACGTCAGTTCGACACTCGTCGAAGCGAGGGCTTGGCCGGCTTCTTCGGCAGCCCCAGCAGCTTGCTGACTTCGTCGACGAGGGCGGTGGCTTCGTCGCGGGCCCGGAGGTCGCGCAGCGTGAGGACGGTGCTGCCCTCGGCCTGGGCCTGGCGGTAGGCCGTGCGCAGGGTGAGAAAGCTGCGGGCGGCGGGCAGGGGGATTTCCTTGAGGGCTTGCATGGCCGCCAGGGCGAGGGCCGTGCCTTGCACCATATTGGGGACCACCCGCACCTGCAGACCGGCGTTCAGGCCGGTGGCCTGCTCGACCAGCCCCACCAGGCGGCTGGTGGCCCAGATGTCGCCGGGAGCCGGGATGACCGGGACCAGCGCCAGGTCGGCCACCACCAGCGTCGACAATGTGACCGGTGACTCCAGCGATGGCGGGCAGTCGACGATGATGACGTCGTAGTTGTCGATGTGGGGCTTGATGGCCCGGGCAATGTGCTGGCGGGTATCGGCCAGGTTGATGACGGCCGCGGGGAAGGGGCGGTCGTCGGTGGCGGCGCTGAACCAGCGGGTGGCCGTCCCCTGTGGGTCGCCATCGACGATCAACGTCGAGAAGCCCCGGGCAGCGAGGCTGCCACCGAGGGTCATGGCGACGTTGGTTTTGCCGCAGCCGCCTTTTTGGTTGCAGACGGTAACGAGTTTGGCGGTCATGGCGACTCCCTCAGAGAGGGCGCATCGAAGCACAAAGACAGCCTCCAAGGGAAGCGCGCCGACCCGCCAGGACGAAATCGCGCCAACTGGCACGGTTTGGGACGGCCCGGGTTCACGGTTGGTCAGCGTGCCCATGGAAATCACGCCATCTGGCACGGTTTGCTCGGTTTCCTCGGTTGCACGTCACGCCCAGGACCGGGCCGCGACCGTTGGCCATCAAGGCAGCAGTCGGCGGAAGCCGTGGGCCAGCACCACGGGGTAGAGCGCCAGGTTGCGCAGCATGGCCACGGGCCACGCATATGGCGGGGCGGGCGCATGGTCGGCGCACGCACGGGCGAGGGCCCGCAGATGACGGGGACCAAAGGGGCCGCCGACCAGCTGCTCGCACAGGTCGAAGGGGACTTCATCAGGGTGCAGGGCGCCAACCCAGCCGCCGACGATGGCGGCGTTGCTGTCGGTGTCGCCGCCACCTTCGATGGCCCGGCGCACCGCCTCGAAGCAAGCGCCGAAGCGGTTCAGGCAGAACCAGGCAAAGGGCACGCTGTGCAAGACGAAGCCTGAGGTCCCCAGGGCTGCCGCACCGATGCCGACGTCGACTTGTTCCTCCGCGAGTTGGCTGGCCCTCTCCAGGGCGGCGCGCAGCGCAGGCTCGGACACGTTGGCGACGGCCCGTTGGTCCCCTGCGGCGACGTCGGCCACAAAGACGGCGGCTGCGATGGCCCGCGGATCGGTGTGGGTGACGCGGGCCAGGGCGGTGGCCAGACGACGTCGTCGGGGAGCGTCGTCGATGGCGGCGCCCAGCACCATGCTGCGCATGGCCGCCCCGTTTCCCGCCGACGACACGCCCGAACGCTTCAGGCCCAAAGTCAGGCGCAGCGCTGCGCGCACGGTCGCGAGCCCCACGCCAAAGGGCAGGCGCCAAAACCAGCCCAGCAGCGCCCGCCGGAAGGCGGTGACGACGGCCGCATCGCCGCTGTCGCCCGAGTCATCATCGTGACCACACAAGCTCTGGGTCACCAGGGCGCTCTGTTCGGTGTCGTCGGAGACGAAGCCCCACGGGCCCAGCAGGCGGTAGCGGTCCAGTGGCAAGAAGCGTCGGGCGATGATCAACGGCGGCAGCCCCTCGCAGGGCAGACCGAGGGCGTCGCCGACAGCGGTTCCGAGCAAGCAGGCCTCGATGCGCCGGCGCCGCTGATCGGCCTTGGTGGTGGTCGTCGTCGTCGTCGTCGTCGTCGTCGTCGTCGTCATGGGCGCAGGGTGAGCTCGGCCTGGGCTTCTCGATTGTCGGGGTTGCAGACCAGCGCCCGTTCGAAGTGCTTGCGCGCCTCGCCTGGGCGTCCGGCCCGCTGCACGATCCGGCCGAACCACAGCCACGCCCGGTCCCAGCGGGGGGCGATGTCCACGGCACGTTGCAGGCGACCAATGCAGTCGGCCTGCACCACAGGATCGTCGGGGGCCTGCTGGTAGAGGGACCAGGCAAGGGAAGCCTGGAATTCCCCATCGTCGGGGTAGAGGGCGACGGCCTTCTCGAAATGCTTGGCTGCGTCGGCGCTGCGCCCGCTCTCCAGGGCCACCTCGCCTTTGCGGAAGCGCGCTTCGGCCCGCAGCAGTCGGCTCAAGTCGTCAGCGACCGCCGACTTATGGCCTTGCTCAAGGCGGCCACGATATTCCAGTCGTCGACGGTCGTCGGCGAGGGTCTCCATGGCGGTGGTGAGCTGGTGGTTCATCTGGTCGGCCAGGGCGCGGGCGTCGGCGGGGACGGCGCCGTCGGCCGCGCGCCGCAGCCGGTCTGGATGCAGCTCGCGGGCGAGGGCCGCGTGGGCGCGCTGGATTTCGTCGACGGACGCCTGCTGGGAAACTCCCAGGGCTTCGAAATGGTTTTGGCGCTTGAGCAGCCTCGCCCGCTCCACCAGCCTGGCACGAAGTTCGTCGATGCCGACCACCTCGACGAGGGTGCCGGGCACCAACTGCGGTTCACCAGCAGCTGAACCAGCCGCCGCTTTTTTGGGCAGCACGGCATCGGCAGGTTTCTTCCTGGGCAGCGGTGGCGGGGTCGACGAGGCCGACGACGACGACGACTTCGGAAGCGCGGGCGCCATCAAGGTCGCTGGATCCTTCGCGGCTCGCCGCATCGGCTTCACCATGTCGGCGGCCATCAGTGCGTACACGAGTTGGCGGGCCACCGGCCCCGGCAGCGACGATCGATCGATGACCTCGCGCATGGTGCGCCGACCGTCGATCAAGGCCACCATCGTGCGCTCGTCGGCTTCCAGCGCCAGGTCCTGAAAGCGATGAGCGGGCTCGGGATGGACGCCCAGATACAGGTCGATGAATGGTTCGATGAGGTCTTTGATGTGCTCATCGCTGAACTTCCGGCGGACGCCCTCATAGACAATGGTCGCGAGCGACATGTCGAGATGGATCGCTTGGTTGGGCACCTCGACGCGGGTGTTGAACTGGTAGTCGCCGTCGGGCCACGAAAAGACATCAAAGAGCTTCTGCTCCAGCTGCAATTGCAGCCCGAACACGAGGTTATGGGGAGACAGTGCCCCCATCTCAATGAGCACCGCACCCTGCAACTTGCCGGCGCTCGTCGGCAGCAATTCCAGCGAGCGCTCGCACTCGTCCTCGGTGATCAATTTTTCGCGCACGAGAATGCGCCCCATGCATTCAGACAGCAGGTTCGACTTCACAAACGTCGGGTAGCCATCCTTCAAGTAGACGATCTTCTTGATGCGCCCTCGACGCAGCAGCAAAGCGCCGTTGGCCTTCCACCGGTAGAGCTGGGCAAGGAGCTCGGGGAAGCGCTTGTGCTTGAGGTTACCGCGGACGTTGTGTTCGGCGGGGAAGGTGGCGTCGGCCTGCTCGACGGCTTGCTCGACGGCGGCCTTCGCCAGGCGGGTGTCGAAGTCGGCGAGGGGATCGTCGATGACCTCGCGGCGCGGTTTGGGCACCCGCCCGGGTATGGCCGCCGATGGCGGCAATCGCTGCCTCGGCGGCGCCACGCCCACGGCGTCTCTGGCGGCGGCGATCAACTCATCGATCTTGAAGGGTTTGTCGAAGGAGGCGACGACCTTGTAGGTGTCCTTGGCGATGCGTTTGTGTCGAGCTGAACGATAAATACCGCTCATGACGATGACGGGAACCTGGTCACCGCCAGGCATGCCGCGCAGCTGCTCGAGCAGTTCGAAACCCGGCACGGTCGGCAGCAGCAGATCGGTGATCACCAGATCGGGCAGGCGCCGCGCCAGCGCCTTGAGGGCGAGGTCGCCGTCTTTTTCGACCGTCACCTGCAATCCTGCCCCCTCAAGGGCATCCTTGACGAGGGACGCAATACCGGAGTCGTCTTCGACGACGAGCGCAGTCTTCACCATGGGGTCCACAGCGTAGCAGAACCACCAACCGGGTGGGGAATCCTGCTACCATCGGTGGATGGCCCGGTTCGTTGACCTCGTCGCCGTGGAAGGCCCCGATCGGGGCATGCGCTACTCCATCGAGGAGGGCACCTATCGCGTCCTCGCTCGTGCGCAGGACGACTCCACGTCAACCATGCAGATGACCTGGGACGGCGCTCGCATCCTCGACAGCGAGGCCCAGGCCCGCGCCGACGAGGTCCTTGGCGACCGGGGGAGGACCGGCGTGACCCCGCACCGGGCCCGCACCGGCAGCCGCAAGCGAGGCCCCGATATCGTGCTGAAGGATGGCTCGGTGAGCCGGACCCACGCCCTGGTTTTCGTCGACCGTGACGTCGTCAGTGTCGCAGACTTGATGTCCACCAACGGCACCCGGGTCAACGGCGACACCGTCCGTGACGTCGACCTGCGCGAAGGCGACGTCGTCCATCTGGGCAAGACCAAGCTGCGCGTCGAAGCAGGGTAGTTGGCCGTCGTCGCCCCGATGTCGATGTCGGATGCTTGTTGGCGAGGCGCTGTTCATCACGAAAGCTGCATGATTTCCAGCATCAGCGAAGTCGGCTGCTGCATCCGCACTTCCGTGTTGCGCCCGGACGGGCAAGGCGCCACAAGCAAGCGGTGGTCTCCGCCGTGGCGACCCTCCGTCTTGACTGACGGTGCCGACATGGGGCGTTTGACCCCTCGACGTGGAGATTTCGTTCTGGCCTACCGCGACTCATCGACTCCTCCCCCTGGAGCTTCCACTGGCCCTTCTGCGGGCCCCTCGTCGCCGGCAGGCCCGGGACCTCGACCTTTTACACCCGGACCTCCTCGTCCGCCCATGGGAGGCCCTCCCGGTCCTCGTCCCGGCGGCTTTGGTGGTCCCCCCGGCGGTGGGGGCTTCAGCGGCCCTCCCGGCGGTGGCTTCAGCGGCCCCCCTGGTGGCGGGCCTGGCGGCCCCGGCGGCTTCGATCGAGGCCCTCCGGGCGGTGATCGGGGTGGGGCTCGCGGTCGTGATGACCGCAACAACGAGCCTCGCGTCAACCGACGCATCCGCGTTCGAGAAGTGCGCGTCATCGCCGAAGATGGCTCGCAGCTTGGCATTCTGGCGACGGACGACGCCCTGCGACGTGCCGAAGAGAAGGGCCTTGATCTTGTTGAAGTGCAGCCGATGTCTCGGCCGCCCGTTTGCAAGATCATGGACTACGGC
>CAJBHN010000472.1 GCA_903952805.1 uncultured Myxococcales bacterium
CCAAAGATTTGAATCATCAGCGCCGTATCGCCTGGATTGGGCCTCGCTGCTGAAGCGGGTCTTCGGCGTCGATGTCCTGAAGTGTTCTCGTTGTCAGGGCCAGATGCGGCTCATCGCCTGCATCGAGGACCTCGATGTGGCGAAGAAGATCCTCGAGCACCTCGGGTTGCGGGCTGAGCCGCTCCCCACCCTGCGGGCCCAGGCGCCGCCTGTGACGCTTGACCTGTTCCCTGCCGCCTGAACCACGCCACCGCCGTTGACGACCCGCGCGTTGACGGCGGTCCTGCGCCCGATGGCCTGGAAGAGCTGGTTTCGGGCGGTTCAGTGGACCGTCAACCTGAACAAAAGAGCAGTTTCACAGGGGGTGCTGCGAGGCCTTCCCTTGAAAAAGCGCCCTGTTCTTCCGATCCGCTGCAGTGGGTGAACGGCGGCGCCTATGCCGAGCTCGCCGTGGCCCCCGCCGACGCCGTCGTGCGCAAGCCCACCAACGTGTCTTTCGAGGAGGCGGCCTCGGTGGCGTCGCCGGGCTACGTCGCCCTCAACAGCCTGCGGGGCCGGGCGGCGGTGCTGCCCGGGCAGCGTGTGCTCATCAACGGCGCGGCAGGGGCCGTGGGCAGCATCGCGCTGCAGGTGGCCAAAGCCCGCGGTGGCGTCGTCACCGCCGTGGACCGGGCCGATACTCTTGACCTGATGCGCAGCCTCGGCGCCGACCGGGTCATCGACTACGCCGTCACCGACCCCACCCGCGACGACGCCCGCTACGACCTCATCTTCGACGTGGCGTCGACCCTCTCGTTCGGCGACTGCAAACGGGTGTTGAGCGACGACGGCGTCTATCTGGCCCTTGGCCACGACCATTACGGCCATGGGGGGCGCGGAACCCTCGGGAGCCTGCCGCAGATTTTCGGCCTGCTTGCGCGCTCACTGTTTGATTCCCACCTGCCGCGCCCGGATTTCGGCCTCGCCGACAAACCGGCTGCAATGGCGGAACTCGCTCGTTTGCTTGAATCCGGTGCGCTGACCCAGAAGATCGCCCGGGCATTTCCCCTCGCCGAAGCCGCAAGTGCGCTTGAGCTGCTGAGCGCGAATACGGCTGTCGGCCGAATTGTGCTCGTACCCCAGGCGTGAATTCAAGTCTTTGGCCCAGCGCCAAAGACTTGAATAATCAGGACTATTCGACCGCTCTGCGGTCGAATTGCCGCACTCTGGTTGCCCTGGCTTTGTGCGTCGGAAACGGTGAATCTCCGTCTACGCCGCACTGTCGGGGGATGGGGCGTTGCCTGCGCCTGCTGTCAGCGAAGCCCGCAACCGATATCGTGCAATGGCGACGACGCTTGTGGGCGACAGAGGAACACGATCATTGGCGCTACAGCGACGGCCATCGACCGTGAGTGCGGAATACAGGCCTCGGGGAGAGAGAATAAGAACACCATTGAAAACCGAGAACGCGAACCTGATGCGTCCAGCGCCCTCACTGTGCACGAGCCTGATGTCACAGCCGGCGACAGTCGAGACGGTCACGGTGGATTTGGAGAAGACCAACCGTTCCAGTACGCCGATATGGTCGCTGAGTTCGACGGCAATTCCGTCATTGTCGTGGCCTCCGTTGCTGGCGTACGGCAGTCGGCCTTTGCTTTTGACCTGAACCTTCCGGTCGTCCTCCTCAATCAACGCGGCCGCCCGGGCGAATTGCGCTGGCGTCGAGGGAGGTAGCCGCGGCGGTCCGGCCGCGAGCCGTGCCAGGTCGGCAGGAGCGAGTTCGCCGTCGATGCCGCGCCACGCTTGCAACCACACCTCGCGGGCGCGTTCGACGGACCAGCCGTCGATGACGCCGTGGAGCCAAACACCAAGGGCTGGCAGGCAATGGCTTTCGAAGAAGGTGTGGGCTGCCGCCACCGTTGCATCGCGATCTTCACCGGGGTGTGCGCGCTCGAAAGTTCCTTCGGTGGCGAGCCCGGGAGCGAAGGACGCCGCCCGACGAATAATGGGATCGGCCTCAGGGGGGATATGGACCGCCCCCAATGCCCCCTTGGGGAATGGATCGCCAGGCCAGCGCCGCAAAGGGTCAAACAGCACACCTTCGATGTGGGCCTCGGCATGGTAAGTGGTTGGATCCGGTGGGGCGAGGCCACGTCGCCCCAACACGAGCCGCCGTCGCTCACCACGAATAGCCGGCCACCGGACCATTTCAGACAACGGCCACAGGGCCACTTCACGTTCGCGGGCCAAGTGAAAGCGCGCCACCTCTGCGGGGGCGTCGGTGGCTGGCTCGAGGTGGGGGTCGCCGGAGCCTTCGACAGGAGGACGCGTCCCGACGAACACGTCGCTGGCGCCGCTGACCATCTTGTTGAGTTCCGCATACGCCGCGTCGAGTCGATAGGAGGCGACCTCTCGTTCGCGCGCGAGCAGGCAATCGTCCCAATCACTCGGCAATGGCAAGGCCGGAAGCGTGGACGCCACGCGAACCAGGTACCGATATGCCGAAAAGCGCTGCGGGAACAGGTCGGCAACCAGCGCGGCCAACAAGGGAGCGTCGGCCTCGGACCACGGCTCCTCACCAGCGTCGAGCGCTTCCCGAAATGCGCGTTCGCCGACCTTCGCCGCGTCGTCGATTGCGTCCCGCTCCGCAGCGAATTCTTCCCGATACTCCGATTCGGAATGCGAGATATACCGGGCAGCCGGCGCCGCCCGCACGATAACTGCCACGCGCCCGTCAAAACCAACGATGACTTCCCGCAGGGTTGGAAACAGCCAGCCACAGACACCGTAGCGGTTTGGCAGGCAGACGCGGGACACGAGGTATCGCCGCACGTCGCCGTGCAGGACCGCAACTGGCGCAGCGGCCAGCAGTTCTTCGAGGGTGACCCCATGGTGCCGCTCGAGGACCACGGTGGTGGCGTTCCACGCCAGCCGCCTGGGGCCGCCGCGCCCAAAGGTCAGCCCGTTCAAATCGGCCTGGTGCACATCGGCGAAACACCCGTGCCGCGCCGACCACCAGGTCGGACCGATTGGGGATTCCAGGGGTTGAAAGCAGCCAACAATCTCGCGTTCCAGCATAGTTGGGGTCACCTCGGTCGCGCGATGGATGTAGAGGAACACATCAGGACGAACTTCTACCGGTGTTCGGCGAGAAGCCGGAAGCTTCACCCCAACGGGCCTCGCCTATCCGTTCGCGGCGGCGCTTTGCACGATGAACCAGGTCACAAAGCCCACCACCATCACCACGATCAGCGCCACAGCAATGAGGGCGGCCCGCAGGATGGGGTCGCCCGTCATCGGCGCGGGCAGGGCCACACCAGGCGGGCGTGTCCTGCCGGAACGCGGTGTAGTCGAAGGCGCAGGCGGTGCAGCGCACGGAGG
>CAJBHN010000473.1 GCA_903952805.1 uncultured Myxococcales bacterium
CGACGTACTGCTCCTTCACCAGGAGGACGACCTTGTTGAACACCCGCAGCTCCGTGAGCTGCTCGCCGGCAGCGCCGGCCCCGACAGCCAGCATCAGGCCAAGGACCGGCAGCAGGCGAGCGGTGCGGAGAATCAACAAGCGGATCGATGCCATGCGAAGTCCTTCCAGGTCGGCCGGAACCCGAGGCGAGCGCCCAGGTGAATGCATAAGTGACCTTAGCGAAAGGTCCGGTGTTCCCGCACGTCCCCAACGAATATCAACACCTGCGCAGTGCGCCTTGGACGAGGCAACAGCCGACGGCCGCCGCGCCGGCTATTCCCGTGGGGGGTCGTCGGCCAGCGCTTCAGTGCCTTGCCCATCGGCATGCAGAGAAGGCGTCTCGGGGGTCAAGCGGGCAGAGGCAGAGGCAAATGCCATCGCCTCTGCCTCGATTTGGCTCATCGATATTTCCTGGGTCATCGCCGGCGTTTCGAATGACTGAGACAATACCGGGGCCGGTGATGGAGGGGCGACAGGCACCGGACCTGATGCATCAAAGGGCAGAGCCGGCCTCTGAAACGCCGCCTCGATTTGCGCCAGGGAGACCTCTTGGGTCATCGCTGGCACCGGAGGAGCCGAAACGGACGAAGCAGGAGGAAACGACGGATTCTGCAACTCGGGAGGAAGCTCACTTGTTGACAGGTCGCTCAACTTCATCATGCCTGTGAAAGCATTGCTGCGCTGAACCGCTTTGACCTCGACCTGACCCTCAACGAATGCGGGTTCGTCGTTTTTGCCGCGCTCGAGGGTCCTGCGGCGGACCTCATTGTACCAAGGGGTCCACACCTCGGCTGATGGGGACGGTGCATCGGGCCCAAGCAGCTGCTTGCCCCCCCCCGTCAGCGCATTCCTGATGCCATCTGGCGTTAGAGACTCGTCGCGGCCTGCCTCTTCACCGAGTCGGTTCGCGACGACGACAAACCAATCGACCGCTTCTTGGAGGAGGCTGACGACGTTTGCGTTCTCAAAGTGCGGCGTTCTCGCGCTGTTGTCTGCCATGCCGACGCTCGGCGGCAGGCCCTGTTCCTCGGCGATGCCCACCTCCGCCATGAGGCCACGGACCCAACGTGCCAGCGAGTCACGACCAGGCTTGGCGTTGAAGACGACCTTCAGAGCGCCGTCGATGTGCTCGAAGGTCCGTCGATGAAGTTCAAGGTCTCCGAGATCAGCGATCGTCCGCAGCTCGGCTACGAAATCAAGACCGCTGGTGGACTGAAGCCAGAGTCGAGTTTGGGCGCGTTCGATGGCCGGTCTCTCCCCCGCCGACACCTGGGCCATGACTCCAGCGAGCTTTGATTCAACGATCTCATGAGACAGGGCGCCGAGAGCGAACGACAACCTCGCCATTGGCCCAAATTCCGCGCCTCCTGCCAGTGCGGCGGCTACGAGTTCGGCGCGCGGGGTCGCCGACGCCTGCAACTGCTTCTGCCAGCGGGCGGCCTCGCTGCCGCCCGAAAAGAGGCGTCGGAAGAACGACATGCCCTTGCGCTCGACGCCAGGCAGCATCGGCAGCGTGGCCCCCAACGCGACCAGTGACGGGCGCCGCGCCAGGCTCTCACCGATGAGTGGGTGGAGTCCGTGGGCGAGGCGCAGCCGACGAGCGAAGACGAGATGGAGGAAGATGTCGGCCATGAGCGGCCAGAATCTAGACGCTTCTCGTCCAGAAAACCAACGGTGAAGCACACGGAGAGTGATTCTCACCCAGCGGCAACGTCGGCGGGCTGACTTTTGGCTTACGCCCCCGGGGCGTTGTCACATGGCGCGGTGCTGCTACAGGCCGTCCTCTGCCTGTATTTCTGTCGACATCAAAGGATCCTCAAACGTGATGAAGCTCGCTGCCGTGTCAGGTGCACCTGAAGCCCGCGCCGCCGACCTCCTTGCCTGCGGCGTCTTTGTCGACGCTCCACCAGCCAAGCCCGCCGCCCGCACCAAGAGTGCCGCTGTCGGCAAAAAAGTCCCCTCCCCGGTCCCACCGGGCCTGCAAGCCCTCGACATCACCCTGGGCGGCGTGCTCGGCAGCACCATGAGTGCGGAGGGATTCACCGGCGCCGCTGGTCAATCACTCGTCCTGCATACGCATGACAAGCTTGCCGCAAGTCGCATTCTCCTCGTGGGGCTGGGCTCCGCTGACAAGACCGGCCCCGACACGATCCGTCGCTTCGCGGGCCAAGTCGTCAAGATCGCCGAGAAGCTCAAATGCAAGACCGTCACAGCGGTGATTCCCGACACCGATCGGGTTCGACTCGACGTCGCGGTTGAAGCAGCCGCTGAAGGCGCCCTGCTCGCCAGCTACCGCTTCACGAAATACCTCACAAAGGACACATCAGCACCGTCGATCCAGCTCTTTGAACTTGCGATCCGCGGCCGCAGCAAGGTCGACGCTGCCATTGCCCGCGCCCAGGCCATCGCCGACGGTGTTTGTCTGGCTCGCGACCTGGTGAACGAGCCGCCCGCATCATTGACACCCGTCGAATTCGCCCGGCGCGCTCAGGCTTCCGGCAAAGCCGCCGGCTTCAAGGTCACCGTCCTCGACGAAAAAGCCATCGCCCGCGAGAAGATGGGGTTGGTGCTTGCTGTCGCTGCGGCTGCCATGCCCTATACCCCTCCTCGCGTGGTGCGGCTCGAGTACCGCCCCAAAGGCAAGGCGAAGAAGCACATCTGCCTGGTCGGCAAGGGTTTGACCTTTGATAGCGGGGGCCTCGACATCAAGCCCGCCGACGGCATGCTCGACATGAAGATCGACATGTCGGGCGCTGCCGCCGTGTTGGGCGCCATGCAGGCCATCGCCCGCATCAAGCCCGACGTCGCCGTCACCGGCTACCTCGGCTGCGTCGAAAACGGCATCGGCGGCAACGCCTTCCACCCCAGCGACATCATCACGTCGCGCAAGGGGCTCACCGTCGAGATCAATAACACCGACGCCGAGGGGCGCCTGGTGCTGGCCGATTGCATCGACCTGGCCCTGACGCAGCAGAAGCCAGACTTGTTGA
>CAJBHN010000474.1 GCA_903952805.1 uncultured Myxococcales bacterium
CCACGTCGACCACGCCGCGCAGCAGAATCTCGAGTTGTTCTTCGACGGGAGCAAATGGCATGACGACCTCGCTGGTCGCGCATTAGCCCCCTGCACGCCGCTTGTCAGCCGTCGTCGACGCCCTTGTCGGCGCTTGCTGCCGCGTCAGGCACAGCTGCACTGCAGCGCACCAGGCCAGCTGGGCTTGCCAGTCGGGCCAGACGTCGGTCGTGGGTCTCCAATGGTACCTGTTTGACCCACTGGGCCTCCTCCAGCACGCCGACGACCCGATCGTCCTCGACGCCCACAAGGGCGCGGTCGTAAAAGCCGCGACCGTAGCCAAGGCGGCCACCGTGCCGGTCGAACGCCAGGCCGGGCACCACGACGAGGTCGCAGGCCGCCAATGACATCACGGGACCCGCAGCGGGCGTGGGTATGCCCAGGCGGTCCCGGGGCAGGTCATGAATGGCAGCGTCGCTGTCGACGACGACAAACACCAACTCATTGCCCTCCATGCGGGGCAAGGCCCGGGTAAGCCCCCGACGGCGCAGCAGGTCGTCCAGTGGGGCGCTGTCGAGTTCGTCGACCCGTGAGGCAAACAGGGCCACCGTGCCTGCCCGCGGCAGCAACCCGGCAGCGATGAAGACCGCGGCGACGTCGACGCCAGCTTGGTGATGGGTCTGCGGCGACAGGCTCCGCATGACCGCACGGGTCTGTTGACGCAGATGGTGTTTGCGGGTCCTCAGGCTTTCAAGCAGTCGTTGGTCCCCCTCATGGTCAATCGGCTTCACATCGAGCCGTCGCGGCGACCGACGGCCGCTTCGTCGATGACAGCCCGAACGGCGCGCGCCAGTTCTTCAGGGCTCGCAGGCTTGCGCAGCAGTCTGAATGGTAGGGTCAGCTCGACGCCCTTGCGACCGTAGCCCGTGAGCAAGACGGCGGGGAGGTCCGCTCGCCTGGCGCGCAGCCGCTCCACCAGGGTGTCGCCGCCCATCTCGGGCATGATGAGATCAACGACGACGGCGTCAAACGCCTCGCCAGCCAAGCTCAAAGCCTCATGGGAGCCCCGCGCCACCAGCACCGAGTAGCCACGAGACACCAGGGCTCGCTCGGTGGCGCGACGAACCGCGTCGTCGTCGTCGACCACCAAGATCCGCTCGCGGCCGGCGGACAGGGCATCCCCGATGGCCGGCGTCTGCTCTTCGTCATCGGAGAAGGCAGCAAACGGCAGGTAGACGCGAAACGTCGAGCCCTGGTCCCTGGCACTCTCGACCGTGATGTGGCCGCCCGACTGCTTGACGATGCCGTAGACCGTCGCGAGGCCGAGACCGGAGCCCCGTCCCAGGGGTTTGGTGGTGAAGAAGGGCTCGAAGACATGGGTCTTGGTGTCGTCGTCCATGCCGCTGCCGGTGTCGGCCACGGTCAGCTCCAGATAGCGGCCCGGGCCCAGGCTCTCAGCGTTGGTTTCGGCTGGACCAACGACGTTTCTGGTGGTGATGCAGCATTGCCCCCCGCCATCCATGGCATCGCGGGCGTTGGCGACCAGGTTGACGAGAATCTGCTCCAGTTGAGCGGGATCGACGACGACAGGCAATGGTTCGGGGGTGAGGTCGAAGACAAGGGTGATGTTGGTGGGAATCAGTCGCCGCAGGAGTTTTTCGACGCCGCGAATGGCGGCATTCATGTTGAGCATGCGGGGTTCACGTCGCTGTTGGCGAGCGAAGGTCAGCAGTTGGGTCGTGAGGTCGGCGGCGCGACGGCCACAATCAACGATCTCCTTGAGGTCCTCTTTGGCCGTCGTGTCGAAGTCCTGCCGTTCGGCGAGCAGACGGGCGTTGGTGAGAATGACCGACAGCAAGTTGTTGAAGTCATGGGCGACACCGCCGGCGAGTTGACCCAGGGCCTCCAGCCGGCGGGCGGCAAAGAGTTGACCTTCAAGTCGCTCTCGTTGGCGGTCGGCGTCGACCCTGGCAGTGACATCGCGCAGCGTGACATCGAAGCGGCCGCGGCCGTCGTCGACGCTGTAGATGACGCGCAGTTCCACGTGCGCCGAACGCTGCGCGTCGTAGCGCAGGGTCATGTCGAGCTGCCCGGTGGCCCGTCCGGACCGGCTGTCGACCAGGGCCCTGGTGATGCGTTTGAGGTCGTCGGCGCCGATGGCGTCGATGGCTCCCAGGGAGCGGCCAACCAGTCCTTCGCTGTCGACGGTGGGGGCCATCCCGGTCAGCAAGCGCAGGGCCGCAGGATTGGCATCGATGATGGTGCCCTGCTCCTCGACCATCAGAAACGCGTCAGGCGAGGCTTTCACCAACGCCGCACGACGGCGCTCCGCGGCTCGCAGGCGCCCGGTGGCTTCCCGCCATTCGAAGGCGGGCGCGAGCAGCGCAGCGGCGCCGTGCAGCAGACCTTCGGCCTCGACGGCTGGCCGGCCGCCGTCATCACTGACGGCGGCAACGAGGATGCCGTGGGGCACCGTGCCGGTGCGCACACCAATCGCATGTCCGCGGACGGTGCGGTCGCCGTCGACGACGGTGACATCGACCACGGCGTCATTGGCGACCACGCGGGCGGCTTCGACATCGCCGCCGACCAATGTTGCGGCGCGAAAACCACTTTGGGCCAGCGGGGTCGGGCCCTGGTCGCCCCGCCCAAAGAGGACCACCGGCTGTCCCCAGCTCCGCGACAAGTGTTCGATCGCGGGGCCAATTGCCGTGTCGACGGCGTCGCCTTCGACGAGAACCTGGCCGATGGCCACCAGGGTCTGTTCATCTTTCACGCGGCGCGCGAGGTCGACGTTGAGGCGAACCTGGGTGTGTTGTTCCGTTCTCAGCCGCCGCAGCATGGCGATGGAGGTACGGCTGACGAGGACCACGAACGTGATCACGGTGGCGAGTTGGACCACAATGTTGCCGACGATTCGCTGCCGGGAAAAATGGATCAGGTCCCCGCTGCCGACCATGCCGACCACGCCGATGCCGCTCAGGGCGAGGATGCCGACGAGGAACGCCGCGCGGGTCCCAAAGACCTGACCAGCCAGCATCACTGCCAACGACAAGCCGATGGCGCTTCCTGCGTGCGGGTCCGCGATGGCGCCCGCCAGGGAAAACGCCAGTTGGGTGACGATGGCAATGGCTCCGGCCACGCGCAGCGCGCCATACGAGACGGCGACCACCGAGACGAGCATCAGGGACAGGTAGACCAGCATGCCCAGCTGCTCGATGGGCAACAGCGGTGTGGAGTCGTGGACAACGATGCCGTAGCCGATGACGCCGATGGCCTGCACGAGCACGACGGCCCGCACCACCGCCGCGCTGCGTCGTTGGTCATCGTCTTCGAACGGGGGCACGGCAAACAGGTCGCTGCCCTTGCGCCGGGACTGATTCACGCGACGTCTTCGGGCTTGACGCGCCGCTCCAGCTCAAGCCCATGACGCCGCAACCGGCGATACAAGGCTTGTCGCGAGAGTCCGAGTTCGGCGGCCGCGTGGGCGACGACGCCATTGTTGCGCGCCAGCACACGCTCCAGGCGTTTGCCCTCGTCGACTTCGCCATCGCCCAGCGATTCGTCGTGCTGGGTCGCAAGCGGCGACATCGCGGCGTCCTCCAGACCGAGGTCGGCCACCGTGACGACGTCGCCTTTGCAGACGATGGCGGCGCGCTGGGTACGGTTGGACAACTCGCGGACATTGCCGGGCCAGGGATGGTTTTGCAGGGCGAGCGCAGCGCGGGGTTCGATGGTGAGGGCGCGGCCGCCGGCGTAATGGTGCAGGAAGTGCTCAGCGAGGGGCACGATGTCCTCAGGGCGCCGACGCAGCGGAGGAATGCGCACTTCAATCACGTTGAGGCGATAATAGAGATCCTCGCGAAACAGGCCTTTGTGGATCGCGGCCAACAAGTCGGTGTTGGTGGCCGACAGCAGGCGCACAGAAACCTTGCGCGTCTTGGTGGAACCCAGGCGCTCGAATTCGCCAATCTGCAGCACCCGCAGCAAGGCGGCCTGACCGTGCGCCGACAGATTGCCGACCTCGTCGAGAAACAGCGTGCCACCATCGGCGGCCTCGAAGCGCCCTTCGCGGGATTTCTGCGCCCCCGTGAACGCGCCGGCCTCGGCGCCAAAGAGCTCGGCCTCCAGCAGTTCCGAGGGCAGGGCACCGGCGTTGACGCGGACATACGGACCGTTGCGCACCGACGAGTTGCGCTGAATGAGGTCGGCGACGACTTCCTTGCCGACCCCGTTTTCGCCGGTGATGAGCACGGGGGCCTCGGAGCGGGCGACCTGCACGGCCAACGACACCGCCCGATGCATCGCGGGCGATCGGTACACGAGACCCGAGAGATCGAAGCGGGCCTGCAGGTCGTCGCGCTCACGAGCGCGCTCCCCGTTGAGGCGTCGGTTCTCGATGCGGGTGACGCGCAGGTCGACGAGGTTCTTCAGGGTGGGCAGCAGCTTGTCTGGATCCCACGGCTTCTCAAGATAGTCGGCGGCGCCTTCGCGCACGAGCGACACGGCCCGTTCCAGGCTGGCCCAGGCGGTCATGAGGATGACTGGCAACTCGGGGTCGAGTTCATGGATCGTCTTGAAGAGCGCGGTCCCTTCATCGCCGTCGGTGCGGTCAGGAGAAAAATTCATGTCTGAAATGACGGCGCCAAAGGTCTCATCGCGCACAGCGACGATGGCTGCGGCGGGGCTGTGCTCCACGCGCGTCACATACCCACGACTGTGCAGCAGGCGCTCCATGGCGCGGGCGACGGGGGCCTCGTCGTCGACAATCAGGATTGGCAGGTTGGTGTTCATCAAACCTCTCGAAACGCGGACGGTAGCAGGGCCGGGAGGAAATGGCGGCGCTTCAGCGTGCAAGACCATGCGCCAGCACACGCTGGTCGCTGCCCTCTTGGGAACCTGATGGGAGTCTAGCAATGGGCACCGGACACGGTGGCCGGTCGCGTTGTCGACCTTGTCAGTCAGCGACAGGCAACGTGGTGGTCTTGCTGGCTGTGCCGCTGGGCGCGGCGCGCCGCAGCGTGGCGGCGAAGAAGCCGTCCCAATGGCCGCCCGGCGCAGTGTCGGCGGGATTGAGGGAAAGCGGTTGCGCCTCGAGGGCGAAGTCCGGGTGGCTGGCCAGAAAGTGGGTGATGGCGCCGTCGTTTTCCTCGGCCAGCAGCGAACAGGTGGCGTACACCATGCGGCCACCGGGGCGCACCAGCGGCGCGTATGTGTCCAGCAGCGACCGCTGCAGCACCGTCAGGCGCTCGACGTCTTCGGGTTGCAGGCGCCAGCCGGTGTCGGGATTGCGGCGCAGCACGCCGGTGCCGGTGCAGGGGGCGTCCACGAGGACAAGGTCGCTGCTGCCCTTGAGGCGCTTCAGAATCTTGCCTGATTCTTCCAGGTCGATGGCGCGGACGTTGTGGGCGCCGGCGCGACGGGCCCGCTCCTGCAAGGCTTTGAGGCGGCCACCGTGGATGTCGAGGGCGACGATGGTCCCCGTGCCAGCCATCTGGGCGGCCATCGCCAGCGTCTTGCCGCCGGCGCCCGCGCAGCCGTCGACGACGCGTTCGCCGGGTTGGGCGGCGGCGTGCAGCGCGACCAGTTGGCTGCCTTCGTCTTGCATCTCGAAGGTGCCGTCAAAAAAAGCCGGGGTGCGAAAGATGTCGGCGCGGCCGTCGGTGACGATGCCGATCGGCGAGCGCTCACAGGGCCGGACCTTCAGTCCTTGCTGGCGCAGGGTGGCCAGCAGGGCATCGCGGGTGGTTTTCAGTGTGTTGACCCGCAGGGTCTGGGGCGGCGTCCCCGTCGACGCCAGCGCCAGGGCTTCGCCTCCCTGTTGCACGAGGCGCTCGCACAGCCACGTAGGCAACGAAGCGCGCACATCGATGGGCGAGCGTTTGACGACGTCGTCGACGACGCGAACGAGGGCATCGCGCTCGGGAGTCGCCAGGGGCAGCGCTGGCGTCGGGCGCCCTTCTTCGCTGGCTTGCAGCACGAGGGTGGCAAACGCTGTGGCTTCGCGGTGGCGCCCAAGGCCGCCCTTGCCACCAGCGCCGGTGCTCAGGGCAAGGTCGATAGCCTCCAACAAGCGACGACGACGCCACATGGCCTGGGCAAGCCTGGCGACCTCCCCACGCAATGGGCGCGGGGTGCCCTTCAGGTCATCCTTGATGAACGTGGAGACGATGGCGTCAAGGGGACGCTCGGCGGCGATGCCTCGCCGGTAGAGGCGGGTGGCGGCGGCGGAAACGACGGCGATGTCTGCGGCACGATCAAGCACGCCCATGTCGTCGTCGATGTGACCAGCCCCTGCAACGGGGGCCCGTCAGGTCCTTCGGGGGCTGCTCAGTGGTTGCAGCCGGGTCCGTGGACGTGGCCGCCTCCGGCGGCTTCGGCGGCGATCTCAGCCTTGACCTGGTCCATATCGAGCGCTTTGGCCTGGGCGATGAGCTCGTCGAGGGCGCCAGCGGGCAGGGCGCCAGCCTCGGCAAACAGCAGCACCTGCTGGCGGAAGACAGCGATGGTGGGAATGGCGCGGACGCCAAACGCCTGCGCGAGCCCCTGCTGGGCTTCGGTGTCGACCTTGGCAAACGTGACGTCGGTGTACTGCTGCGCGGCGGCTTCAAACACGGGGGCGAAGGCCTTGCAGGGGCCGCACCATTCCGCCCAGAAGTCGACGACGAGGATGTCGCTGCCGGTGACGAGGCCTTCAAAATTCTCTTCAGTGGCATGCACGGTGGTCATTGGTCCTCCTGGGAGCCATTTTGCGTTGGTGACATGAAAGCTGAAAGTCGGATGCACCGGCGTCGCCGTCGTTGCGCCCGCGGTGGCAGGATCAGGAGTCGGCGCGGTTGAGTTCGCCCGACATCAGCGACAGCGATGACGGCGGCACTTTTTCGCCCCGCCAGGCACGGCGGGCGGCGCCTTCGTCCTCGACGAGGAGCAGCGCGTCGCCGGGGCCGCGGTAGCGCGCGTAGGAAATCACGCCGGGCTGGAGGCTGCCGTCACCGACGACGACGTCTCCCTCGATGCTGACACGGGCATCGCCGCGCACGTCGAGTTGAAAGCTCTGACCGGCGTAGGTGAGGCCTTGCAGCAACTGTCCGCCCGGCAAGCCCTTGGCGACGTCAACCAGGGCAACGTCAAGGCTCCCGCCTCGGCGTCGGACCTCGAGGAAGCGTTGGGTGGTGCCGCCTTCGAGGCAGTGGAGCGTCCAGCTGTCCCGCTCTTCGCGGTACCGAATGGAGCCGGCGACGATCCAGTCGTTCTCGCCGTCGTCGACGACGTCACCACGTTGCAGGGTCTCCAGGGTGGGGTCGGCGCTGGCGGCGGGAGGCTGCGACGTGGGCCGTGCCCCGGCTGCGCCGTTGTTTGGGCCGGTCAGCAGCAGGCGCTGTTCGGCGCCGCCGTTGGCCAAGCGTCGCCGCTCACCCTTTTGGTACAGGACCACCGAGCCAAAGGTGGCCGCGGCAAGGCACGAGAGGGCGAAGAAGAACAGCACCCGGCTACCGTAGAGAGGAACGACCACGTCGGCAACGAGGCGCGCAGACTTCGATCAGACGTCGATCAGACGTCGATCAGACGTCGATCAGACGTCGATCAGACTTCGACCCAGCTCAGATCGCCAGCACCTTCACGGACGACCACCGGATAGGGGCCGGTCAGGTCGACCACCGACGACGGCGGGGCGTCGATGTGCTCGCCATCGAGGATGAGGTCGAGCCCATGGCCCAGGTGCAAGCTGATGTCGTCGGCGTTGTGCAGGGTTTTGTCGTGCACCGTCGCCGACGTCGAGATGATGGGCTTGGCGAAGGCGCGGGCCAGCGCCAGGGTCACGGGATGGTTCGGCACGCGGATGCCCACCGTTTTGCGCTTGCTTTGCAGCATGCGTGGCACCTCAGGGGTGGCCCGCAGGATGAAGGTGTAGGGCCCGGGCAGCAGTCGCTTCATGATGCGGTAGCTCTCGTTTTCGACGACCGCATAGCGGGCGATGTCGGAGAGATCCGGGCAGATGAAGGAGAACAGGTGGTCCTTCTTCAGGCCCTTGACGAGCTGGATCCGCTCGATCGCCTTCTTCTCGAAGATGCTGCAGCCAATGCCGTAGGTGGTGTCGGTGGGGTAGGCCACGACGCCGCCCCGCTCGAGAATGTCCACTGCACGCGCGATCTTGCGCGGCTCGGGGAAGTCTTTGTTGATGGCGAGCCGGAGGCAGGTCGAATGAGCCATGCTGCCGGCTGCCACCGCATACTGACGGGCGCAACGGCCACCGGTGCGACTGATGTATTGCTGGCGTTGCGAAGCCGGGATGGGCGCTTGGGGCCGTACCGGACGACACACACGGGGCAAACGGCGGTAGCCTCGTCCCAGCCCGTGCGTACGTGACAAGGATGTTTGAGCCCATGAATGACCCGACCAACAAGGCCCCGCCCCCGTCGCCCGTCGCCGCCGGTGGGGGTGATCGCGGCAAGGCCACCGATGATGGTCGGGCGACCTTCACCCTCGACGCCACCGGGGCGGGGGCTGCCGCCGTCGTCGCCAAGCTCAAGGACAACGTCGAGTATTGGGTCGCTCGCGGCCGTTACAACAAGGTCCGGATCAAGCGAAACGGCAAGGCCGTCCTGCCAGACATCCCGGTGGGCGCCCTGTTTGCGGTCGAGGCGGCCACGTTTTTTTGGACCGGCTTGTTGCGGGCCGCCATCGTCAACGTCGTCGGTCGCGCCTTCTTCGAGGTCGAACTGATTTCTGACGCCGAAGATCACTACAAAAAGGGCCTGGAGCACTTTCTCGCTGGCGATCTCAAGGACGCCGAGCGTTTCCTGGAGAAAGCCCTGGAGGTCGACAGCCGCTTTGTCCGTGCCCATCTGCAGATGGGCGTGCTGCGCAAGATGCAGGGCCGCAGCGCCGACGCCCGGGGCCACTTTGAAAAGGTGGTCGCCTGGGACCCTCGTTCCGACGCTGGCAAAGAGGCTGCCGTCCACCTCAAGAAGCTGAACCAGGCCTGATGGTGTCGGCGTGCGCAGCGCGTACCCGTCATTGGGTGGATTGCCGGAGGGCACCGCCCCCCGCGGTGGCATGGTAGCTTGCGCCATGCGCGTTGCCGTCGTCGCCACCGTCTGTGTCTTCGTCGTTGCCATGGCCGGCTGCCCTCCAGCCGCCACGGCCGAAGCTGGCGAAGG
>CAJBHN010000475.1 GCA_903952805.1 uncultured Myxococcales bacterium
CCTCATCAGCCGCATGAAGGGCACCAAGAGCAACCATGAGTTCCTCGGTTCCATGAGCGCCTGAGGCGACGTGTGTGCGCCGCTGAGAGCCCGGCCGCCGATGGCGTCTGGGCTCTTTTCGTTTGTGAATCTGGCTTGTGCGGCATTCCCGCTCGCAGGGGCGGCGTGGAGGGGGGGCCGAGCGGACCGGGCCGCGAATGCATTGAGGCATCCGGCTTGTGGGCGGGCACGGATCCCGCTAACCGACCTGCATGCTCAGCGTCTTCCGCTCCAATACCAACAACTGGCTGATGATCGGCGTGTTCATCGCCATCACCTTCGTCTTCGTCTTCACCTTCGGGTCGTGGGGTGGTGGCAATATTTCGGGCGACTTGCCGATTGCCGCGACGGTGAACGGCGAGGTCATCCCCATGACCCATTTCCGCGTGCAATACGCCCAGACGTTTCGAACCCAGACCATGTACCGACCTGGCTTCACCGCCGACAAGGCGCGTGAAGAGGGTCTCGACCAGCAGGTCCTGGACCGGCTCGTTCGCACGGAGCTGTTGGCGCAAGCCGCCTCCAAGCGCGGCCTGGTCATTCCCGACGACGAGCTCGTCAAGACCATCCAGGAGCGCTTCTTCGGCAAGGACAAAGAGTTCGACAGCGAAGAATACAAGCGCGTCGTCAACGGCATTTACAACACCACCGAGGCCCGCTTCGAACAGCAGCTGCGCAAGGAGCTGCTCGCCAGCCGGATGGAAGAAGTGCTCGGCGACGCCCAGCACGTGAGCGAAAACGAGCTGAAGGACAACTTCCTCGCCAAGAACGACAAAGCTGAACTTGAGTTTCTCAAGATCGACCCATCGTTTTGGAAGAGCCAAGTCAAGGACGCCACCGATGACGAGGTGAAGAGCTGGGTCGCCGCCAACAAGCCGAAGGTTCAGAAGTTCTACGACGAGCACATCAATCGCTACCGTCAGTCCAAGAAGGTCAACGCGCGCCACATCCTCATCAAGGTGAAAGACGGCGCCAGCGACGACGAAAAGAAAACGGCACGAGCCACCATCGACGGCGCTCTCCAACGGGTCAAAGCCGGCGACGCTGCGGCCGCCCGCCTTGCGAAACCTGAGGCCCTGAAGGGCGGCGAGAAGGAGCGCCTTGAGAAGGAAGCTGCCGACAACGCCTTCGCCAAGGTCGCGGAAGAGTTGAGCGAGGACAGCTCCAAGAGCCAGGGCGGTTCGCTCGGCACCTTTGGCGAAGGCGCCATGGTCAAGCCCTTCGAAGAAGCGGCGTTCAAGCTTGAGAAGGGCCAGATTTCCGACGTCGTCGAGACCAAGTTCGGCTTCCATGTCATCAAGGTCGAAGACGTCGTGCCGCCGACCAAGAAAGAGCTCGCCGAGGTCGAACTCGAGATTGGCAAGCAGCTGGTGCGTGAAGATGCCCAGAAGATTGAAGCCCGCAAACTGGCTGATGAAGCCCTGGTCGAACTCAAGGCTGGCAAGACGTTTGCTGAACTCAGCAACGTCGCCATTGTGAAACCTCCGGTCGAGGGCGCGCCCCCGCCGGAAAATGTGGATCCGCTTGCGCCCAAGATTGACGCCACCGGCTTGTTTGCCCGCTCGGCCCGAGTGGTTCCCCGCATGGGCGTCGCTCCTGAGATCATCGAGTTGGCGTTTTCGACCTTGACGTCTGACAAGCCTCTCCATGAAGGCGTGCTCGAGGTCAACGGTCGCTTTTTTGTGGCCCGCCTCAAGAGCCGCGAGAAGCCCGACCTGGAGAAGTTCAATGCCGAGAAGGGCGCTCTGGAGCAGACGCTGCTCTCCGGACGCCGCGCAGCGGTCGTCGAGACCTTCGCCAAGGGGCTGCAGGAGCAGGCTCGCATCGATCGCAATCCAAAGCTGTTGTCGTCGTCGATGTAGCCGCTGCGAGCAGCTGGCG
>CAJBHN010000476.1 GCA_903952805.1 uncultured Myxococcales bacterium
ATCGTCGGGCACTTCATCACCGGAGCCGACCTGCCCTGGCTTGCCAACGATCTGCACGTCGAGGCCAACCTTCCGCCGCTGCCGCCCTTTAAGACGATCGACACCCTCAAGGTCATCCGCAAAGTGTTCGGCAGCGGGGCACCCTTCAAGGGCCTCGACGCCTTCTGCCAGATCCTCGGCATCGAGTCCAAGACCGACCGCTACGACCCGCAGGCAATGGAGCGGGCCGTCACCGACAAGTCGGTCGAGGACCGCGAGCGCCTGGTCGATTACTGCGCCGGCGACGTCATAGCAACGCAGGGACTACTCGAGTGGCTGACCCCCTATCTGCCTAATCCGCCAGCCCTGCGCGTCGACGGCAAGGATTACATGACGACCTGCCATCGCTGCGGCCATGACACTAAGCCGATCCCGCGGCGCTACGTCGCCAACCTGCTCACCTATTCCATGCGGCGCTGCACGCAGTGCGGCGGCTATTCCCGTATCAGCGTCGAGCCGGAGCGGCTGAGCATTGTGCGATCGGTTTAGGGACATGCGGCCGGCGGACTGGGCCTGGGTGGGTGTCGGCGTCGCCGTGCTCACCTACGAGGCCATCGCCGCCCGGTCGGAGTGGGAATTATTGAGCGAAGCGGTCGACCGCTATCGCGAGGCGCACCCGTGGCTCACCGTTGGTGTCGTCGGGTATCTCGCCGCGCACCTCACCCGGCTCATCCCGCGGCCACTGGACCCGCTGCACGTTGTCGGCACGAGACTGAGTCCGAAGTGAGCGACCCGCTGGAGCGCATCCGCGACGCCATCCAAGCCATCATCAACGACGAGGGCCAGGGCGAGGGCTGGGCGCTCGGGCAGTTCGTAATCGTGATGGGCCTGGAGCGCATGACCGGCGACGGCCAGATCGAGGCCACGTCGTGGTACTGGACGCCGCAGGCGCAGCCCGAATGGATGACCATAGGGCTGCTGGAGTCCGGCATCGAGATGCGGGCCTGCGCGGACATTGACGATGATTGAGTGCCCCCAGCAGGACTCGAACCTGCGACCTGTCGATTAAAAGTCGATAGCTCTACCAACTGAGCTATGGGGGCGCCGGGCTAGCGTAGCTACGCAGCCCTAAACGGGTCCAACCGACCCACAGCGTCATTGCGACGCGCGTCCGGCACCTGGGTGTAGACCTGGGTGGTCTGGACCGAGCTGTGCCGCATCAGCTCCTGCACGGTGCGCAGATCCGCCCCATCGCTGAGCAGCGTCGTCGCGTACCAATGCCGCAAGGCGTGCGGCGTGCCCCGCACCCCGGCCCGCCGCATCGCCAGCCCGATCACGTCGCTGCACGACTTGGACCGGATCGGCAGGCCCGGCCGGCGGGAGTTGCCCGGGAACCAGATCCCCTTCTTGGGCATCGTCTCAGCGATGGCGATCAGTAGCGGATGCAGTGGCACCCAGTTCCGCTTAGACCCCTTGCCCAGGATGTGGATGCGCCCGGCGACCAGGTCGATGTCCTCGCCCTTGACCCGGGCGATCTCCGAGACCCGCATCCCGGCCAGAGCGCCCAGCATGATCATCACCTTGGTGCGGTGATTCATGCGGACATTGAACAGCCGGATCAGGTCATCGTCGGCCACCGGCCGCGGCGACCGCTCAGGCCGCCGAGGCCCCTGCAGCTTGTGCATCGGGTTGTTGTCCCGGTAGTCCATCATCTGCAGCCACTTGAAGAAGCTCATCAGGTACGAGTGGTAGGTGGCCGCCGTGGACTGGCTCCACTCCTCGTGCGTGGTCATCCAGCGGGCGATCTGCATCGGCTTCACGGTCACCGGGTCGGCCCCGGATTCCTCGAGCAGGTTACTGACGACCCGGCAACGCTCCTCTACTGTGCGCTCGGCTCGCCGACCCGCCTTCTGCCAGAGCGCCCATTCCTCAACCAATTCATGCAACATCGACCCCCGTCGAGTAAACCGTGTGTATTTGTTCGGGTAGCTGACCATGGTAAGCAGAGGTATGTCCGAGTTTTCACTAACTTCGCTGGTCATGCTGCCGACGCGTTGCCGCTTATAATCCCAAGACCGGAACTCGGTCCCGGGTGGTCTGCGGGTGATTGGCCGGTGATGATCCAGGTGACCGGCACGCCGCAGGCCATCGCCCAGGCGTTGAGCAGGATCTTGCGCGGCATGGTGCGCCCGGTCTCGGCGTTGTAGACCGAGTTGCGCGAGACCTCCATGGCCGTGGCGAGTTGGTCGCGGTCGTAGCCGGCGAACTCGCGGGCCAGTTGTAGGCGGTGTCGCATCTCGAAGTCCGGGATGCGGCCTTGGTCGTAAGCGCTGGTCATGATTCCTATCTCCCTCTTGTGTGGATTCCCCCAACCCACTCTGTAAGCAACGTTATGCACAGTTGTGCACGATTGCAAGGGACTAGACCGAAGATGGATCTAGCGATTCATTCGGCGACACGCCGTAACTTGTGATTGACAAATTAGCGCACTGGCATACCTTTGCATCATGTCTAAGTCAGGGTGGATAACCACTACTGCCGCATCCCAAACGTCGGGCATCCCCAAGCGAACCATTATCGCGGCCATCAACCGTGGCGCCCTCAAGGCCGACAAGCTGCCCGGACTGACCGGGGCGTTCCTGATCTACCCAGACGACCTGGATAGGTGGCTGGCCGGCCGGGGCAGGGCCGCATGAGCATCGTGGAGACGGTCGTGACCTTCGACCGCCTGCTCGGCGACATCGCC